>CAIYYV010000064.1 GCA_903930425.1 Akkermansiaceae bacterium
CCCTCCCGCTCCCATCAAGCTCGGTGATGAATCGTTGGCAGTTTTGTTAGATCCGGAGTTCCCCCGTGCCATCGCGTATTCGGCCGCCGGCGCGGTGATGGATGGCCAAGCAGCGCCGGTCACGGCCGTGGAACTCAACGGCAAGCCCGCCACTTGCCAAGTCGCGTTCAAGCAGACCGGCAAGAACACGGCAGAATACCGCGTGAATTTTCCCGATGCCAAAGCGCAAATCACCCTGGGCGTAGCGGTGGGAAAAGCGATGGTGGAGTGGCGCGTGACAGACATCCAGGACGCCGGTTCGTTCAAAATTCATTCCTTCGCCTTTCCCGGCAATGCGATGCTCACGGTGACCACCGCGCAACCGGGGGCCTCCCTCGCCACCACCTTCCTGACCAACACCCATGACCAGTATAACACCTCCTTCCGCGAATTCGTCGGTCTCATCAAGGAGGTCAAGCCGGGTACCGACACCGGTAACTATCTGTTTCTATCAGCTGGCAAACTCGCCTGCGGCATTGCCTGCGACAACGATGAGGATGTCCTGCGAACCACCTACACGATCACCGAAAAGGACGGCATCAAATCCTGTGCCGCGCAAAATCCGCTGTGGCAGATCCGCCTCTTTAATGACGAGCATCCCTCCCTGCCATGCGTCAAGGTGTTTGTGACGGGTGACCTCAACAACGACGGCTTGGTCAACTGGCAGGACGCGGCGCTGGTTTACCGCCACAGCATGCCGATGCCCTTTGGCCATGAGTTCATTAAAACCACAGTCGGCGAAAACATCGCCATGAACTTTGCCAGCGGTGCCCAACAGCCATTTTTGAAAATCCTCGATGAAATCAAAAAATGCGCGCTGGCCACCGACTTTCTCGGTCAGCAAGTCACCATCAAGGGTTTCTCCTCGGAAGGTCACGACAGCGCTAACACCGATTACAGCGGACACTATAACGAACGCGCCGGCGGCATGAAGGATTTTAATTTTCTGCTAGACCATGCTGCGGAAGCCAACGCCCGCATCGGCATCCACATCAACGCCAGTGAGGTCTATCCCGAAGCCCTGCGCTATACGCCGGAGATCCTCCAGAGCGATGCCAAGGGCAACCCCAAAACAGGTTGGGTCTGGCTCGACCAAGCCTACATGATCGACAAGGTCAAGGACACCCGAACCGGCCAATTGTTCGCCTCGTTGACGCAAATGAAAAATGATTTGCCAAACCTCGGATATATCTATCTGGACACCTATTGGGAAAATGCCTGGCCCGCCGCCCAAATCGCCCGAAAATTCGCCACCCTCAAATTGCCGTTCGGCACCGAGGGCTGCGGCGCGCTCGACCCGTGGACGAATTGGGCCCACTGGCGCGAAATCAACAGCCAAATCATGCGCTTCATCTGGTTCTCTGACCGCGATATCTTCAATAATGACGCGGTTTTACGCGCAGGCCGCTCCGACGGGGACACCTTCATGGGCTGGCAGAACCAACATCACTTCCACAACTTCATTCAAGGCACGTTCTCCCGCCACCTGCCAGCCACGTATCTCGCCAATTTCGAATTGCTCAGCTGGACGCCTAACCAACAGGCTCAATTCAGCGACGGCGTGAAAGTCGTGAAATCCGGAGAATCAGTCACCGTCACTCAGAATGGCCGGGTGGTGATGACCTGGACGGACGGTGGATCTAACAGCCGGTTGTGCGTGCCGTGGAGCCCGAAAAACGCGGAGAAAATCTATGTCTGGGACGAAGTGGGCACCGAACAAACATGGGAACTGCCGCCCACCTGGGCGAATCACAAGGAGGTCTGGCTCTACAAACTCACCGATCAAGGCCGCGCCGATGAAACCAAGGTGGCCGTGACCACCGGCAGAATCACCCTGACCGTAGCCAAAAACACCCCGTTCGTGCTCTATCAAAAACCCGCACCACCATCCAAAATGCCGGATTTCGGTGCCGGCTCGCTGGTGAAAAACCCCGGCTTCGACAGCGACTCACTGGCGGATTGGAACCCCGCCCCAACAAGCGCCGCCAATGTCACCCGTGACCGCAATGGCAATGCCTTCCTGGCTCTAACAGGAGAGCCCGCCGCCGAGGTCTCACAATCTCTCACAGGACTGTCTGGCGGGAAAACCTACGCCGCCAGCGTCTGGACACAAACCAAAGGCCAACGCAGCGCCACACTCGAAGTGCAATGCAACGGTAAAACCACGAAAAATTCCATCGTCAAATCCAACGTCACCCACAGTGCGCCCAACGACCCTCGCGGGGGCTCTAACTATCAGCGCATCCAGGTGCTCTTTGACGTCCCGGTTGGCACCACCAGCGCCCGCTTTCTCCTCAAGACCTCAGCCGGTCAGCCGGAATCATCCGCTGAGTTCGATGATGTCAGAATCGCTCTAACAGAACGCTCTCCGGAATCCGCCAAACACTTTTTCTGGGAGGATTTCGAGCACCTGCCATTTGGCGGATACGGGCCGTTCAGCTGCTGCCCGGGCGAGCGCACCCATCTCTCGGAAGCCCACTCACCCCACACCCATGACACCATTCACGGCAGCTTCTCGCTGAAAAGCCGCGATGCCGGCCGTGTCGCGCGCACGCTGCCCTCGTCGCTCCGCTTCAAACCGAACACCCAATACCACCTCGCCGCATTGACCCTCGGTGCCGGCCACCTCACCGCTGAGAGCAAGGGGAAACTGGTGCTCAATCTGAAGTTCCCCAACCTGCCTGACAAGGGTGTCGGAAAAATCGATGGCACCTTCGCCACCACCAATGACACCGAAAGCTACCTTGGCCTCTTCCGCGACGACGGCTCCGATTTCATCGTCATCGATGATCTGGCCATCGACGAGATCGGCCCCGCCCCGATCGTCACTACCCAACCGGATCCACTATGACGACACACTGCCGGGCCGCCGAGTTTTGTTAGATGTTTCCTTCACCAAACCTCTCTCACCCGACTGGACGGTGATGGTCTCGAAAAATCCAGGCACCACGGTCAGCGCCGGTCAGGGCGCACTCATGATTAGCGCCGCCGACAACGTGAGCGCGCTGGCGCAGCGGGTGCTTCCCACAGGCACCACCGCCGTGGAATGCCGACTCACCACCGATGGCGACCAGGGCCAGACGTGGGGCACTGGCATGGCCCTGGCATGGCCAGGCGGCCAACAACTGCGCATCAATGTGAGAATCCCCGACGCCCCTTCCTGGCACACCTCGTTTTCCAGGGAATATCGATCCTTGAGTTGTCGCGAAGACCCTGCACGATGAGGTCGGCAGAATTGCCGACTGTGCGGATTCCTTGCCACCGCCCATACTCGCTGGCACCATGGTTCCCCACAGCGATACCACCCTGCCTGCCCAGCTCAAGATGATTCAAACGGTTGCCATCGTGGAAGACGACGCGGAAGTCCGCCAAAGCCTGATAGAAGTGTTAGGCCGTGCGCGAGGCATCCGCTGTGTCGGCCATTATGGCACAGCTGAGGATGCGCTCCGCGAGGTGCCCGCACTCAAGCCGCAGTTTCTGCTCATGGACATCAACCTGCCCGGCATGAGCGGTGTGGAATGCGTCCGCAAGCTCGGTCCGCTCGTGCCCAATACCCAGATCCTGATGCTCACCGTCCACGACGACACGGAAACGATATTTGACGCCTAGTCCGCCGGAGCCAGTGGCTATTTGCTCAAGCCGGTAAGCGTCACCGAGTTATTCGCCGCCATCCAGGATGTCCACGCCGCGCGAACGGGCAGTTCTCGATCTGTTAGCCACGGGTTACCTTTACAAGAAAATCGCCCAGCATCTGGAAATCGGCTATCGCACTGTTCACACTCATATCGAAAGGATCTATCGAAAACTGCACGTCAAGTCACGGGCCCAAGCGGTAGCAACATACCACGAACTCTAAGCGCGACTCACTGCTGTCCAAATCTGGATGCAAACGGCATTGCGCGAGGCACCCTTTCCCCCCCCGATTCCATCCGTTCAGCACTCCACCCGTTCAGAGTTCCGCGTGAGTTGTCGCCATTTTGTCGCCACTTACTTCCATGGCAATGATCTCGGCGTCAACTTGTTCCGATTGCGCTTGCTTGGCGCATTGTGGATGAGGTATTTGAAGCGCGGAAGCATCCACATGCCGGGATGGCGGAATTGGTAGACGCGCTTGATTTAGGATCAAGTGAGCTCGCTCGTGCAGGTTCGAGTCCTGTTCTCGGTATTTGATTTATAGGAAAAAAGCCAAGTGGATGGAAAGATGTGAGGCGCTCCACCGTTGGCATGATCAGCCAATGCTGCTGCGGAGCGTCTAACATCCATGATGCTAGGGCCTGCAGCCTCCACCTCCGGGGCAGACCGGGCGGGGCGGCATGCGGCGGAGATTGTTTTTGATGACATCCTGAGCGGCATTATTGGCTGCCTTGTTTAATTTTCCATCGGTTCCGTAGGATTTGACACCGATCACCTTGCCATTGCTGTCATAGGTCGTGTAGGTGGTTTTGATGGTGTTGCCGTTTTTGTCCTTAGTGTAGGTGAGTGAGATTTTCCCATTTTTGTCACTCACGGAACCGGCGTCAACCACGCTGTCAGTTGATTTCACTTCGGGGGTCTTATCTATCACCGGTTTCTTCACGATTTTTTCCGGAACTATCTTCTTTGGCGGGACGATTTTTTTGGGCGGAACGGGCTTTTTCTTGGGCTTGATTTTTTTGACTTCGGTCACCTTGTCGGTCTCAGGCTTTTCGTCGGTCTCGATTTTTTTATCGGTCTCGGGCTTCTTGTCGGTTTCCGGTTTTTTATCGGTCTCAGGTTTTTTATCGGTCTCGGGCTTTTTGTCCGTTTCGGGTTTTTTATCGGCCTCGGGCTTCTTGTCCGTTTCGGGTTTCTTGTCAGTTTCGGGATTTTTCTCGGCTTCTTTATTGATCTC
>CAIYYV010000065.1 GCA_903930425.1 Akkermansiaceae bacterium
CCGTCGAGGTAGATGGTCCCAACGGCACCAGAGCGCACGCAGACAATCTGATGCCAATTGCCATCGTTGTAGGATAACGGGGTCGAAATGCTGCTCCCATCGCTTCCTGATGTCCACTGCCAGCCATCCCTGTAAACCCAGAAATGAATCCGGCCGGAGGTATCCATATAAATCCGCAAGGTGCCGTTGTAATCCGAGCTGTCGCGCTGGCAGAGAATTTCGTAGCCATTGGCAGATCCAGACGCGGTAGTCTTGATCCAGGCGACCACGCTGAAGTCGCCCGTGCCGGTGATGGCGGCACCCGTGCCACAAGAAAGCCCCGCAGCGGCCGAACCGACGCCGACAGCATTATTCCCGGAGGGAAAACCGGCGTAGGACGGCGGCTGCGGACCCGACACCACGGAATTGCCCGAATAGAACGTGGCGGTTCCGCCCGCGCTTCCCAAGTTCGGCGTCGTGCCCGAGACGCTGGACACATTTAACTGCCAGTAATTTTTTGGCTGCGTGCCGGTGACCGTCTGCACCATGTTCGGATAATCCGCCGCGCGGGCGATGGGGGCACTGAGCACGAGCAGGGCGACCAGAAGCGATCTGAAGCAGGCCGACACGATAGAGGCTGAGAGTTTGTTCATAATTCAGGGCGATAGGGGTTTGATGTGGGTGGTTTCTGATTGAAAAACAAGCATCTGATTTGGGTTTGAACGCAATTCACTCAAATATAAGCTACAAATAAGCGCGTGATTGGAGCGCAGCAACCAAAATAGTGACAAAGGCAATGGTTGGTTTGAAAGACCAGTTTCGGGGTCAGAAAGAGACTGGGTGACCGAGGCGCACATTCAATGGCTGCCCGCCCCTATTTGATTGCAATCAGTGCGTGGGTGTCTCTACTTGCGCGCACAGTCAATGCTGATCCGCTTGCATCCCATCACCCCAATCGGGGCATGATATCGGCATTCGGACATTTTTGTGAAACCAAGACGCTCGTGAACCGCTGCCCACTATGAAACACTCATCTCAAAACCACGCCGCCATGACGGCGGCAAGCCGTGTCGCCCGCCGGACCAATTTCCGCATGAGCGCGCTGTTCGTATGGGTCTCGTGGGGCATGCTCACAGGCCAGGCGGGTGCCATCACCACCTCTCTGATCCAATCCGGATATTGGGACGCAGTTGGCATGTGGAGTGAGGGCATGCCGACTCCATCCGATCTCGCCATCGTGGACGGAGGATTCAGTGTGGTGATCGGGGGAACCCAATCGATCGGCCTTATCCGGGTGGGTGATTCGGGCACCGGCAATGTGATCCTTCAAAATGCGGGAAATTTGACCAGCGGCGCAGGCTCGCTCGGCGACGCCGCGGGTTCTAACGGCACGGTCACCCTGAACAACGGATACTGGCATGCCACATCCATCGAAGTCGGGCGTGCCGGCACGGGAACCCTCAGTTTCACCGGCGGCATTGCGACCGTTGATGGTGGCAACGGTCCACTCATCCTCGCCGTGGAAGCCGGATCGACGGGCACTTTGAAATTTGACGGAAACGGGCTTGTCGCTGTCTCGCGCGTGGACACCGGTCTGGGCACGGCAAAGGTGATGTTCGTGAACTATGAGGATGACTACTCTGAATTTGTCACCCCGCTCTGTGGCACTCTCAGCGTGGACATCAGCGGGGGATACCATCGGTCCGTCGGCGCCAACACCTACAGTGGCGGCACGACGATCCGTGACAGCGGGATCCTCATCGTCGATAACGACGGTCAATTGGGTGCCGTGCCTGCCAGCCCGAGCACCAACATCACCTTGGACAACGGACTGTTGATGAGCGGCGCGACCTTCGCAACGGTCACGTTAGACGCCAAGCGCAACATCGCCTTGAGTGTCAGCGGCGGAAATCTCCAATCCAGCGATGATCCCCTCATCGTCAACGGCGTGATCAGTGGGAGCGGCGGCCTGGGCGTGGTCTGGGCTAGCGGCCTCGTGGTCCTGAATGGTGCTAACAATTATACGGGCGCCACCACCATCGGCACCACCATCACCACCACCTGCGACCGCTACCGATTCGACTCACGGGCCACCCCCACCTTGCGACTCGGCAACGCCCACGCCTTGCCTGGCACCGATCTGATTTTTGGCACGGATCTGAACAATACCGCGACTTTGGATCTCAATGGCCATGACGCGTCGGTGGCCGCGCTGACCGGTGGGGCCAAGGCCGTCGTGGACGTGATGGGCAGTGGGCAGTCAAGCACCCTGAGCGTCGGCAACGGCAATGCCGATGGAAGTTTTCAAGGGGGGCTCAAAAACACCGGCGGCACCCTCGCTCTGACAAAGATCGGTGCCGGCACGCAGGCGCTTTCCGGTGCCAGCACCTACACCGGCGGCACCACGATTTTGGCGGGTCGGTTGGCGGTGGGCCACAGCACCGGACTTGGTACGGGCCCCGTGACACTCACTGGCAGGGGTGTGGACTCGCCCGCCACCTTGGAATCCACGCTTTCTAACAGCACGCTGAACGTGGGAGTGCTGACTCTCGACGGTGTTGCAAGCATCGTCCTGCCGCCCAATGGTGGCATCCAGAGCGCGGGGGCCGTTGTCATCCACAGCACGGGCAACTCGATTGAGATTGCGGGGGATAGTTGGGGCGCGGGGACGCACACCTTGCTTGCCGGCATTTCACTGGAGCTTGACGATCGCGCGACGATCACACTGACCGGGTCGGTCCTCGACGGTCGGACACTGGCCGTCGGCACATCGGTCATTGTGGGCGACACGATCTATACTTATGGATCCAACGCCACCTCGCTCTACCTGCAGATCACTCCCTTCAACTCCTTCAACTCGCTGATTGCTTCCGGCGATTGGAATACACCCGGCAACTGGAGTGCGGGCGTGCCAGACAACTCATCCCTCAGCTTTACCTGCGTGGATGGCGGTCATACGGTCGCGGTGGCAGCAGGGGTGGTGCTTCCTACGGATACCGTCTGGGTCGGCTATTCCGGAACCGGCACATTGTCCGTCAATAGCGGGGCCATTTTGATCAGCAGCGCGGTCTCTCTGGGCTATGCCGCCGGTTCTAACGGAACTGCCAACATCATCGAAGGCACG
>CAIYYV010000066.1 GCA_903930425.1 Akkermansiaceae bacterium
CGAGCGGTTTTCACGCAACGCTTGAAATGCCTGCCATGCAAACATGCCAAGAAACAGCGGAAATAAAAGACTGTGAAAGCGAATGAAAACAAACAGGCCGAGCAGCGCCGCAACGACAAGGGAAACCCATAACGTGATCCGAATGCGATCCGGACCGAGCGCGGCATTGAGCAGTTGCCCGCCATCCAGTGGAAGGACAGGCAGAAGATTGAGCAGCGCCCAAAACAGGCTGATCTCCAATAGCATCAGTAAAAAGTATGCGGCAGTCGGATTGACTGGTGGCAGATACGGGCACGAAAACCACACGGCACCACCTAACAGAAGTTGAAGCGCTGGCCCCGCTGCCGTGACCGCGAAGCTTTGTGGCCGGGTCAAACGCACTCCCGAATACGAGGCGTATCCGCCGAAGGCCTGCAGTGTGATTTCGCTGTAGGCGCCGAACTTCCGCGCGGTGAGCGCGTGGCCGAGTTCGTGGGTCAAAACGGAAATGAATCCGGCGAGCACGAACAGCGCGATTTGAAGAAGGGCGGCGGCAGACGTTGCGTCGAGCGCTCCACCGATGATGACCAGGGTGATCCAGAAAAAAGGTTGGACCTGGACGGGGATGCCAAAGATTGAAAAGCGAACCATGCAGGCTTTGAGTAAAAGCCTCAGTTGGTCACGCGCATGGGCATGAGCACGTAGAGGAAGGTGCCCTCGATGCGCAGCACACCGGGACTCATTTCATCAATGAGATCCAGATAAACATCATTGCTGTCCAGATTGCGCAGCGGTGCCTGGAGGAACTCGGGGTTGAAGGCAATCTGCATGGGCGGACCCTGATAGATCACGTCCATGGATTCCTGCGCCTCACCCACGTCCGGAGAATTCGCCGTGACCTCAATCCGGTTTTCACTGAAGACAAGCTTCACCGAATTCGATTTTTCCGAGGAAAGCAGCGACACGCGGCGCACGGTTTCTAACAACGCCTCACGGGAAATCACCACCCGCTCGTTGCTTTCTCCCGGAATGACCTGCCGGTAGTTCGGATAGTTGCCCTCAATCAACTTGCTGCAAAGCAGGCTGTCACCCACGGCGAAGGAAATCTGGCTGTCACTGAGTTTGACGATGACCTCACCGGCTTCTCCTAACAGGCGCTGGAGTTCTTGGACTGCCTTGCTGGGGATGATGACATCGGTTTCGTGCGATGCCGGGAATTCCAGATCGGCATCGACCATGGCGAGGCGGCGTCCGTCCGTCGCCACCAAGGTCATCTTGCCGTCGCGGAATGAGGCGAAAATCCCGTTGAGCACGTAGCGGGTTTCATCCGTGGAAATGGCGTAGGCGGTTTTTTTCAGGCCGTCACGCAGGATGATTTGGGGGATTTTAAATTCTTTGGCACCCGCGAAATCCGGCAGTGGGGGGAACTCGGTTTCGCCGAGGCCGATGATTTTGAAGAACGACGGGCCGCTGCGGATCGAGGCGTGGTTTTTTGCATCCACGGAAAACTCGACCTCACTTGAGGGGAGTTCACGCACAATGCTCACCAGGCGTTTGGCTGGCAGGGTGGTGGCACCTTCTTTCTCGATTTGGGCCTCCACGGATCCCGTGATGCCGACATCAAGGTCTGTGGTGGTGAATTGAAGGCGGCCGTCCTTGGCCACCAGCAGCACATTGGATAAGATCGGCAAGGTGGTGCGCGAACTGACCACATACTGGACCTTTTGGAGGCCGTCGAGAAATGCTTCCTTGGAAATGCGAAACTTCATGGAGTGGAACCGGGTGGTTGACGCGGAGCAGTTTCCGCATTCACCGCTCCTTGGCAAGCCTTCTGTGAATTTCTGTGAAGAATCTCCCAGACCTCTGAGGATCAACGACGGAGTTGAGCCTCGATGCGGGCAACGGCCTCCTTGATTCCGGCTTCCTGGCCGATGGATGCGCTGACTTTCTTGCAGGCGTGGATCACGGTGCCGTGGTCGCGCCCACCGAAGGCCTCACCGATTTCCATGAGTGATCCCTTGGTCAATGAACGGCTCAAATACATGGCGATTTGCCGGGGAAGCGCGATGCTGGCGGGGCGGCGGCGGCTCGTCATGTCGGCGAGGCGGATGTCGAAATGGTCTGCCACCGCCTTTTGGATGGCATCGATGCTCACTTGGCGACCGGCTTCCTCGCGGAGGAGATCGCGCAACAGGTGCTCGACTTTTTCGACCGTCACGCTTTCGCCGGCGAGTGAGGCATAGGTGGCGACGCGCATCAGGGCACCCTCGAGCCGGCGGACGTTGGTGCGGATTTTTTCGGCGAGGAAGAGGAGGACGGATTCATCGACGCGGACTTTCCAATCGAGGGATTTTTTCCGCAGGATGGCGAGTCGTGTTTCCATTTGCGGGACCTGGGTTTCCACGGTCAGCCCGCATTCAAAACGGGAAATCAACCGAGGCTCCAAACTTTTGATCTCACAGGCCGGGCGGTCACTCGTGAGAACCACCTGGTTTCTTCCGTCAAGCAGTGTGTTGAACGTGTGAAAAAATTCTTCCTGGGATCGTTCCTTGCCTGCAAGAAATTGCACGTCATCGATCAACAGGACATCCGAACTCCGGTAACGACGACGAAATTTTTCGAGATCATTCCGACGAATCGAGTCAATGAATTCGTTCGTGAATTTCTCGCAGGTCAGATAGATCACGCGAGACCCTGGTTGGCGGCGGAGGATTTCCTGACCGATCGCCTGCATCAAGTGGGTTTTGCCAAGACCGGGCCCGCCATAGATGAAAAGCGGGTTGTAGCCGATGCCGGTTTTTTTAGCCACCGCCTCACACGCGGCATGCGCGAATTGGTTGTTCGCGCCCACCACGAAGCTCGCGAAAGTATAGGCCGGATTCAATCCCGCGCTCTTGATCCGCCGATCCAATGCCTCCCCTTCCAAGGCTGCGGTTTTGGTGGAACGGGATGCGCCGACCCCATTTTTGGATGCGTGGTCATGGGGCACCGCGAGTGCTGTGCCATCGGCCACGGCCACCACGATGGCCACCTCACGCACCGCGTCAAAAACTTGGTTCACCGCCATCGTTAACTCGGGCAGGTAATTGGTCTCGATCCATACCTGATGAATTTCTCCGGGCACGGTGATGGTGGCAACCCCGTCTTCTTCGCCTGACCAGTGGGTGGCTCCAAACCACCGCTGAAACGCATCCGGCCCAACCGAGCGCCGCAACGCTTCACACACTTCCACCCATCCGCCGCCCGCCGTCGCCGAGCCATCCATCGCTTCTTCTATCTCGTGTGTCGAAAATACCACAGGTTCCATTGTGAATCAGTCTGCTTGAAAATTGAAGGCACCCTATCCCACTCGCACAAGTGGTGCAATCGGACGCGGCAAGCACTCTGCGCAAGCGTCCCCACACCGTGGAATTTTTTTTTGAGGCTCTCTAACAGTCTGTGGTGAATCGCCGCATTCCACAAGGGTTCCACGGAGAAATTTTTTAAAACCTTGACCTCGGGTTTGCTTCGTTTTTCCGAAGCATTATGGACACGCGGAACAAAGCATCGATGCAGGTGATTGAAAAACAATCAGTCGCGGAGTCGCGGGTGCGTGGAGTGTTTTTGAGATCTTGCAAAACAGGCGGCCGGGAAAGTTTTTTTATTTTTCCGTGACGGTTTGACGTGAGGGGGCAGGCGTTTTGAAGCACAAGGCAATGGCGAGGGTCACGAGTGTGCCGGCCATGATGCGCCAGGGGAATTCAATCACGGGGAGGGCGGATGGATACGGGTAGAGAGCGCCACCTGTCATCATTTTCCAAAGGTCGTTGGGAAGATTGCTGAGGATGGCCACGGCGATGATGCCGCCGGTCATGGCGATGGCGTTGCCGGTCTCGCTGCCGCGGTTTCGAGTGAAGAGAGCGACCATGAAGATTCCTAACAAGGAACCGTATGTGTAACCGAAACTTCCCAGAATGATGCCGATGATGCTCAGGCTAGGATTGTGCGCCTTCACCCAGGCAGTCGCCAACCCGACGAAAATCAGCACCAGGGTGAAGCCCACTGTGGCCCACTTGAGAACGCGAACGCGCGCGCACTCGTCCGCCGTCGTGTTGAACCAACGAAAATGAAAATCCCTGCAATAACTCGTTGCCAGCGAGTTCATCGCCGTGCCCAGCGAGCCCATCGTGGTGGCCAGCACGCCGGCAATCACCAAGCCGCGCAAACCACCCGGCATCACGTCCACGACAAAATACGGGAAAATCCGCGCGCTGTCCGGCTTCAAATCTAACAATGGACCGGCCATGGGCAAGCGCGGGTCATTGACCACGTGACCGTAATACACCGCCAGCAGGATGCCGATGGTGAGAACGGCGAAGGTCACGGGGATATCGGCCAAGCCCGAGAGAATGGTGGCGACCGCGCTTTGGCGTTTGTTTTTTGCGGTCAGCATGCGCTGGACCATGTCCTGGTCGGTTCCGTGAGTGGCGAGTGTGACGAACAAGGATCCGAAGAGCGCCGCCCAAACGGTGAACTCGGTTTCCAGAACGCTCTTGATTTTTCCTGCAAAGTTGTCGGCGGGAACATCTCCCTCCCACTGCCAAAGTGTTAGATCCTGCGGCCCTTGAAGATGGGATTTCGCGCCTTCCCAGCCGCCGGGAATGTGACCTAACAGATACCAGACGGAGAACCCGAGCGCGCCGAAGAGCACGGCGATTTGCAACACGTCGGTCCAGATCACGGCCTTGATTCCGCCGACGGCGGTGTAAGCGGCGGTGAGCAGGCTGATGATGATGAGCGCCGCGCCGGTGAACCAGAATTGGTCCCAATTTCCAAGCGGTCTATCAGGATGCAGCTGGTTCCAAATCACGACGAGCAACAATGTGGGCACCCACAATCTTGAGCCACTGGCGAGCGAGCGCGTCAGCAGGAAAATCGCGCTGGCGATTCGGCGAGTGCGCGGGCCGAATCGGAATTCGAGGAATTCGTAGATGCTGACGACGTTGTGTTTGTAATAGGCGGGGATGAAGACGGCGCTGACGACTACCCGTGCGAACAGATAGCCAAGCATGAGCTGCGCGTAGGTATAATTTCTGAGGCGGAAGCCCTCGCCGGGAGTGCCGAAGAAAGTGCCCGCGCTGATTTCTGACGCGAGGATTGACGCCAAGACTGCCCACCACGGGATGGAACGGCCTCCGAGTGCGAAGTCCGCAAGGTTGGTGGTGCGACGGCTGAAGTGGACACCAATGCCGACGATGATCGAGAAATAGATCCCGAGGATGAAGAGATCCAAAACGATGGCCGACATGGCGGACATGTTAGACGGCCGCGCGCATGAGCCAAGCGCGGAATTCAAGGTGTGTCCGTGCGATCACTGAAGGGCCTTTTTGAGGGCGGCGAATGAAAGCGCGGTGCATTCCATGGGCGACTTGCCGTCCGGATAGGATTCCTGCTCGAGCGTGAGCCACTCGGTGGCACCGGGTCCGCGGCAGGCAGTGAGAACGGGTCCCCAGTTCACGGAGTCCTCGCCGAAGATGGCTTTCTTGCCACTGGAATTGCCGAAGACGGTGGGTTTGATATGCACCACTTGCATTCGTCCCGGGTGACGTTTCATGAGGTCAGCACAATCCTGCCCGGCTGCGGCGGCCCATCCGCAATCGAGTTGAAGGACCACGTCTTTGCTGGTGCGAGTGGCGAACAATTCCCAATAGTTGGAATCGCCGGTTTTGGCGAACTCGCCGGTGTGGTTGTGGTAGCCGCAGGCCATTCCGAGGGGTTTCAGTTTCGCTGCGGTTTCATTGAAGAAATCGGCGAGGGCCTTGTTTTTTTCCGGGTGGGTGAGGTCCCCATCACCGGGAACGATTAAATACTTGCAACCGATCTGCTGGTGGAACTCGATCGTTTGCTTCAAGGCGTCTCCCCGCAACGAGCCGGTGCCGATGTGAGTCGCCGCAGCTTTCAGACCGAGGTCATTGAGTTTGGCGCGCAATTCACGCGGTTTGTCGCCGTAGTGGTGATACCCTGCGAATTCGACTCCGGAGGCTCCCATTTTGGCGACAGCGGCGAGTGCGGCGTCAAAGTCTTTTCCGCAATCGTCGCGCAGGGAATAAAGTTGGACTGAAATGGACGGCCGACGGACGGCCGAAGCGGCGGCAGACGCCCGGGTGCCGGCGCAGGCCGCCACCGTGAGAATCGAATTTTTAAGAAAACGGCGGCGTGAATCGAGTGGAGTTTGCATGGAGTTAGAAAAAACGATGACGGGATTTCGGGAGGTGTCGAGCGAACACTTCAAAGGCGCATCGAATGCCGGGGCAACGGTGCCGCGAGGTGTTTTCAAGTGAGGATCGGCTCCCAACCGGCGCGATAGCGGCGCTTGATCATGGAGCGCACTTCGGGCATTCCGCGTGCAGCCAGTTTGGCCGCGTCCCAATCGATTTTTTTCCCGGTGCGCACGGCGAGATTTCCGACGAGGACCAACTCCGTGAGTGGTCCCGAGTGGTCGACAAAGTTAGAGACGGGCATGGGGCCTTCTCCGCGAACGGCGCGGCAGAGTTCCTGTGTGGGGCCGCCCTTGACGCGTGGGTAGACTTTGGCGACCTGCCTGGCTTTTTCGCGGAGGGATTCCGGATAGATCACGGGTGAGGTGCCGCAGTATGAATCATTGACAAACAAGGTGCCCTCGGTGCCCACGAAAACCTGGCCCCACTCGCCATTGAGTCGCAAATCATCGGGGATCCCGGGCGGACGGACGAACTCCTTGTCGGTGTTCGGATCTTTGATGCCGTCCTGCCAGACCACCTTGAGCGCGGGCCGTTTTCCCTTGGCCGGAAACTGATAGACAAGAGTCGAGCGCTTCGGGGCAATCGTTTCATCAAACTCGGAAACCTTTGTGGCCTCGACCACGAAGTCGCCTCTCAGGTCGAGCGCCCAAAACGCCGAATTCATGCTGTGGCAGGCGATATCGCCCAATGCGCCACACCCATAATCCCAAAACCCGCGCCATTTGAACGGATGGATGTTTGCGTGGTAAGGGCGCTCGGTGGCGACCGTGCCCTGCCAGACGTCCCAGTTGAGATCGGCGGGGACGGGTTGCGCGGGGAACTGAAGGCCCTTGCCTTGTGGCCAGATCGGGCGGTTGGTCCAATAGTGGACTTCTTTGACCTCGCCAATGAGGCCGGCCTCAATCCATTCGCGCAAAATCCGGGTGCCTTCCATGGTGGCGCCTTGATTGCCCATCACGGTGAAAACGCCTTTTTGTTTTGCGAAGTTTGCGAGTGCACGGGCTTCCCACAGCGTGTTGCAGAGTGGTTTTTGCACCATGACATGCTTGCCGTGCCGGATCGCCTCCAAGGCGATGGGAAAGTGCATGTGATCGGGTGTGGAAACGGTGACCACATCGATCTGATCGGCCACGGCCGCAAACATTTCACGGTAGTCGGAAAAGTAGGGGGCGTTGGGAAAACGGTTGATGGCATTTTGGGCCATCTTTTTGTCGACGTCACAGAGGAAGGCGATTCGATTGCCGGCGCAGATTTCTGAAATATCGCTGGTTCCTTTTCCACTGCAGCCAATGGCGGCGATGTTGAGTTGCTTGCTCGGGGTTTTGTTTTCGCCGAGGAGGAGCTTGGGTGCCAGGGCGGAACCTGCCAGAGCGGCGGAGGATTGGAGAAAGCGACGGCGGGTGGTGGTATTCATGATGCAGCGGCGGGCAGAGTGGTTCAAGGAGGAGCGACAATACGAGTGCTTATTCGATTTTTTACAGGCTCACATCCATTTTCTCAATCATTTGTCTGGAGGCAATGGCTGCAAGCGCTTGGGAAGGGTCAGCGTGTGGGCGTGTGGGATGCTTGGCGTGGTTTGCGAAAGCGTTGGCCGCTCACTCTCGCGGCGATCAGGTTCGGGCAGCGCCCGTTGAGACGCAATTGCTCGCAATTCGCCTCAATTTTCAGGGTTTGGCGCAGTGGGTTGAAGCCAAAGCGCCGGGTCACGCGCTGGTTCAACAGATCGATTTCCGCATCCTCGAATTCCAGCACTCGGCCGCAATCGATGCACACGAGGTGGTGATGCGATGGTTTTTCGAGAAAATTGGGATCGTAGGTCGTTTGATTGTCGCCCAAGTCAATTTCGCGCAGCAGGCCAGCGTCGACCAAGAGTGCCAGTGTGCGGTAAACCGTGGCGCGGGAAATGGCTTCACAGGTGTTGCGGACACGGGAGAACAACTCGTCCGCAGTGAAATGTTCCTGTTTGGAAAACGCGGACGCGACGATTTTCGCCCGTTGACCGGTCCACCGCAAGCCCTTGCGCCGAAGAAAAGCCTCAAGCCTGTCCTGTTGAATCTCCCTGCCAACACCTGCTTCCATGCGCAAAACTTAGTCGCTCGCGCCCATCACAAAAAGCTCAAATGCAGAGAATCATCGAAGACTCATTTACGGTGTCGGATTGCTGGTCAGCTTGTATCGCGACGGGAACAATTTGTTTCGCAATTGAAGAAACGGGAATTCAATGCACAGGGTGGCCAGGTAACCAAAGGTCAGGCCGAACACGGTGAAGAGCGCCGCTTGCATTCCAAGGACCAGGTAGTTTCCCGGAAGCCATTCCATGAGGTGCCGATTGATCCAGTCAAATTGTAACAGCTGGATTTTGGGGAGGAAATAATGCCACAAATAAATGTTGTAGGACCAGGTGCCCACCACGGCCACGCTTTTCAGAAACCAAGCGGTTTCATACTTGCGAATCAGCCCGCCATAGAGGGTGAGCAATAGGAAGCTGAACCCGATGCTGAGCAATAAAAACCCGATGCTGAACATGAACGGATGGGTCCGGTTGAAAAAGAATGCCGGTGAGACGAGCAGAAGCGAAAGCAGAAAATAAGACCGCAGATGGCTGCAAATATGAGTGATCGCAGGGGACTGGGTCATCCAGAGATACTGGCAGAACACCCCGATCATCAAGGCGTCAATCCGAAAATGGGTCTGCATGTAATCATTGGGATGGACACCATGGAAAACGTTCATCACGCGAAGGCCCAGACACAACAGCACGATGAAAAGAGTGGCCGGCCCAATCAGGTCTTTTAGATTTTTTTTCAGCTTCGTGGCGAGGCCTTGCAGCCCTAACAGCAACAGGGGGAGGAGAATGTAAAAGTGCTCCTCCACCGCGAGCGACCATGTCGGACCGTTCGGATTGTCGGCCAGATAGTTTTGGAAAAAGAACACATGGACCAACAAGGTTTTACAAAACTGACTCGGCGACGAGGTGTCGATAAATGCGGATGTCTGGGTGATCGCGAGGATGGCTAACAGAAAAAAATAGGACGGCCAGATTTTAAAGCCGCGCCGCATCCAGAACCGGAACAATTTGATGTCGCGGTTTTTTTCGAGTTCGGCGAATAAAATGCCGGAGATGAGGAAGCCGGACAGGACGAAGAACAGGTCGACCCCGGCCCAGCCGATGGATTTGATGTGCCAGAACAGGAATCCGGCAGGCCCGTGCAATTGGGTGAGGCCCGGCATAATGCCGGGTTCAAAATGATTGACGAATACCAAAAGGATGGCGAATCCGCGCAATATATCCAAAGAAATGATGCGGTTTGAGGTATTCAAGTGGAGTGGCCTTTGGGTGCTGGTTTTTGAGTGGGGGGCGGCTGCGAAAGTAACGATCCGCCTTGTTTTGCCAAGGATTCTTTCTTTGGGGGATGCCGGATTTCTCTGATCGATTGGGTGGGCGGGCAGGGGGGATCGGCCATGCGATGCGCGGTGTGGGGTCGGATCGATCTCGCGTGCTGCGACAGAGATTGGGCGGGCAGGAAAATAAATCCAAGAAAAGCAAAATAGGGCTTGTCAGCTTGGGTTTGCCTTCTATGTTCGCCGCCCCGCATTGCGATCCGCCGACTTTAGAAGAGGTGGATTCATACACAGGGACCATTTATCGGGTGCAGCTCCGGAGAAAAGCTTCAACGAGGTTTCCTCGTCGTTGCTCCGGTTTGTTCCAAAGAAAACCAGAACCACGCAGGAAACCATGCCGACCATCAACCAACTCGTACGCAAGGGACGCCACACTCCGGCTGAAAAGTCGAAGTCTCCCGCACTTGTGAACTGTCCCCAGCGCCGCGGAGTTTGTCTTCAGGTGATGACGCGGACGCCCAAGAAGCCGAACTCGGCGCTTCGTAAAGTTGCGAAGGTTCGTTTGACGAACGGGTTTGAGATCATCGCCTACATTGGTGGGGAAGGTCACAATCTTCAAGAACACTCGATCGTGTTGGTGAGGGGTGGCCGGGTGAAGGACCTTCCCGGGGTGCGCTATCACATTGTTCGGGGTTCGCTTGACACTTTGGGGATCGATAAACGCCGTCAATCCCGTTCGAAATACGGCACCAAACGTCCGAAACCCGGAGCTGCCGCACCTGCCAAGAAGAAGTAATCCACCTATTTCAACCTTCAGACCCCTAACGCCATGCCACGCCGCAAGCGAATTTTCACCAAACCGGACCGCCGCGATCCTCGTTATGACAGCGCCCTCGTCGGCCACCTCATCAGCAAGGTGATGAACAGCGGGAAGCGCTCCTTGGCGCAACGCATCGTTTATGCCGCCATCGATCGTGCCAACGAAGGCATTGACACGGTGGATCCGTTGGAAGTCATCACCCGCGCCGTGGAGAATTCCAAGCCGCGCGTGGAAGTGAAATCCCGCCGCGTCGGCGGTGCCACCTATCAGGTTCCGTTGGAAGTGTCGCCGGATCGGTCCGAGTCGTTGGCCATGCGTTGGTTGGTGAATTATGCCCGCAACCGCAAGGGCACGCCGATGCACGTGGCGCTTTCGAATGAGATCAAAGACGCCGCCAACAACCAGGGCAGCTCGGTGCGCAAGCGTGATGACGTGCACAAGATGGCCCAAGCCAACCGCGCCTTCGCCCATTTCCGTTTCTAACTGCCAGCCGCCTGCTGGTCCTCGCCCGTTGTGAATCCGAACAGTCCAAACCGCCAATACGTGCTCGAGCGCACCCGGAATATCGGGATCGCCGCGCA
>CAIYYV010000067.1 GCA_903930425.1 Akkermansiaceae bacterium
CATGACGGGCACATGGGTGACCACGCTTGTGAATGGATTGTCCGAGCCCGAGCCCGAGCCCGTGCCTTTGAATCCTCCGGTTTGGTTCATAAATCCGAATATGCAGCGGTGAAACATCACATCGGTGTAGGCCTCCGCATTGACATAACTCATGAAATTTTTCACCGTTTCCGGCGTCGCCGTGTCGAATAAAATAAAGTCCATGGTGCCCAAGGTGGTGCTCACCCGTACGGCCGACTCCGCCTCTGGATCGATGAAGTTCCCGGCCAGCGGCGTGTCACGGCTGGCACCGCTTGCGGCCGTCCATGCCGGGATGGCGGTGGCCACGAGTGGCGCTCCTTTCGGTGGGCGGACGCGGATATAAAATGTCTGGGTCAGCGTGCTGCCCGTGCTGAAATGGACCGCATAATTCAAGGTATAATTCCCAAGTGCCGGGAACACGCCACTGAGTGTTCCGGCGCTGCTGTTGAATGTCAGCCCTGTCACATCACCGGTCAAGGTGTGCGAACTCACCGTGGCGGCCGAAACATGCGTGAACGTGTGCGTGAACGCAGTGCCCGGCGTATTTGATGCGCCGGGCTTGCTGGTCATCACGGCGGGATAATCGACGACGGCACTCGCTACGTTGGATTGTCCAAGGTAGAAATTACCCATATACGGTTGGACGACAAAATAATACGTTTGGGTCGGCACGAGCCACGCGGCGGTGATGTTGCAAGTGGTGGCACTGGCATCCACTTCGCCGATGGAGGTATACGAAACGTCTCCCGGTGCCGCAGCAAAGACTTCATAACCAGACACATTGGGAACATTTGGCCATGCGAGGGTGATTGCCGCCTGGCATTGGACCTTGCTGGCGGTGAGGGTGAAGACGCTCGTCGTGACTGCGGCGTCATTGGAAGCGTCGGAATACTCCGATCCGTTATAGGCATAGATTCTGAAGAGATAAGTGGTGTTTTTGAGTGCGCCGGTCCAACCCACGCTGACGGTGGTGCCGGCGGTGAGAGTCGAATCAGATGGCGCTGCGCCTACATAAACAGAAGAGGTCCAATCCGCCGGTGCTGTAATAAATCAGCCAATGCGTTTCATCCAATGATTGGTCTATCCAAGTGAGACGAATGGACGCGCCGCCCGCGCTGAAACCGATCCCCGAGGCGACGCAGTATGAGGGGGCCGTTGGAACCGCCGCGAAGGCAGGGGCCGCCAAGCTGGAACAAACGAGCAGGACTCGCAGCCAGGCGCGCGGCCCGCCGATTTTTCGAGAATGACTGGGATCTGCTAGTGGGGTTTGAGCGCTCAACATGGCGCGGCAATATATTTTTCCCTCTGCCCGTGTCAACCGGTGGTTTGGAATGGAGGGTGCGGCGCTTGAATGGCAGATCCTCGAAATCCTGTCCATTGCGGTTTGACGGATGGTTTGGGATCGGGCAAGGTCCGCGGCGATGTCGACCCCGAAGCACGTGCTCTTCGTTTGCACCGGTAACACCTGCCGCAGTCCGCTTGCGGAAGGACTCTTGCGCCTCGCCACGGCCGGTCGGAACGATTTCACCGTCAGTTCGGCCGGCATCGCAGCGGCCAAAGGGGCTCCCGCCAGCAAGGAAACTCAAAACTTGTTGAAAAAGCGTGGAGCCTCGCTTGAGAAGTTCAAAAGTCGGCCCGTGACAGACGCCTGTCTTCGTTTGGCCACGCATGTGTTTGTCATGACGGAAGGGCATCTCGCGGCCCTCGAGTCGCGCTTCCCCGAACATGCGGATCGATTGTTTCTCGTTAGAGAATTTGCAGGCATGACCGACAAACGGAGTGGCACGGACGTGCCGGATCCGATCGGCATGGGCCCCGCCGCCTACGAGGATGTCGCCCGCATTTTCGATGCGGCGATTCCCTCGATCATCGCGTATATCGACCAAACCTAGATCATTCCGAGTTGCATCTTGCCTTCTTCGGAGATCATTTCCTGATTCCACGCGGGATCCCAGACGAGTTCCACTCGGGCGTCATCGATGCCCTCAATGCACAGGATTTTCGCTTGGGCATCTGCGGCAATCACCGGCCCCATGCCGCACCCGGGCGCAGTCAGCGTCATTTGCACCGTGACCACCGTCTGGCCGTCGATCTGCTGGATGGCACAATCGTAAACGAGTCCGAGGTTCACGATATCCACCGGGATTTCCGGATCATAAACCCCCTTGAGTTGGGCCCACACTTGTTCTTCAAGCGGCGCGTCTTTGAGCCGAACCGCCTCCACTGGCGCGGGTTTGTCATCGGCCACAGGCACGCCCAAGGCATCGGCGTCCAAGGCGGAGATGCGGGCCAGTCCCTGCGAAGTGGCCACGGTGTAGGTTCCGCCAAGCCGTTGCGTGATATACACGGCCGTTCCCATCGGAAGGTCAAGCGTGTCACCACTCGGGATTTGGATCGCGGTGACATCCCGTGTGAGTTGGATTTCTGAATGC
The DNA here is from genome assembly GCA_903930425.1 of Akkermansiaceae bacterium. GTDB lineage: Bacteria > Verrucomicrobiota > Verrucomicrobiia > Verrucomicrobiales > Akkermansiaceae > Luteolibacter. The sequence goes on from CAIYYV010000067.1 coordinate 2,454, forward strand.
ATGCGCGGAGTTAACGCGAGTCGGGTGCGCGCGGCAAGGGATGAGTGCATTGAAAACCCGAATGCCCGAAACCCACGACGCCAAAGGTCCCACATTCGGCACTCATGATGATTGCATCGCGCCTTATCGGCAGTACCGACCGCAGAATGCAACCCGAAGGATGGGAAAAGAATGCCCCCCTTGTGAACCGATGCTTGCAGTTCGCAATTCTTCTGGATAGCGTCTTCACGAATCCCGCCCCAATGAAAGCCACCGTCATCCTGTTATTCTGCGTTCTTGTCACGCCCCTTGTCGCCCAAAATATCACTATCCCGGCTGAAACCAAACCCTCAGCCGATAAAGTGGAATTGCTTTCTAACCAGAAGGCCTTCCTCAATTTGCCTGAAGAAACCCGGAAAACATTCATCAAACACCTCAGTGAGGCCGACCGTGTCTTCCAACAGAAACGCATTGTTGAAGCTCTGGCAGCACTCGACAAGGCCGCCGCGATTTTTAACGACAGCCCGGAGATCTACAATTTGCGCGGCAGTTGTTATATGGAAATGCGCGCCTTCGACAAGGCTCTCGCCGCCTTTCTCAAAG
>CAIYYV010000068.1 GCA_903930425.1 Akkermansiaceae bacterium
GACGCCCAATTCACATGACTGTTACAGGCGGCGGGCAAGATGCCCGCGCCACGTGGCCCGGGCGTCCCGCCCGGAGCCCCCATACAAAAAGTGACGCCCGATTCCTCAGCGCAGCGCCGGTTCTGGTGCTACATAGGAAAACAGAACCACAACCGAGCGATGCGAGACGGCCGAACCATTGATTCCAAATCACGAAACAATTGGACACTGATGCACCCTGATCATAAACTATTTGCGACTATTTCTCCATTTATCTGCTAGATGAGCTGTCGTATCTATAACCTATTGATAAGCCGTGTTTATCCGCGTTCATTTGCCTCGTTATTAAGGGCAGCATGCTCGGCTATTTGCCTTTGGCCATCTCCACTTCGTTCCGGTTCGCATCGCTCGGTTGTGGCCCCAATGCTTTTTGTAGGATTAGGGCTTCTAGGTGGCCTGTGCACATTGGTAACCTGCTCCCCTCGCAACCCTAAAAAACCCGCCATGGAAACCCTCACGCAATTGCCCGACGAACCCACTGGAAAAATCGTCAAGTCCGAGGCCGAGTGGAAACAACAACTCAGTCCCGAAGCCTATCACATCCTGCGAGAAGCCGGCACCGAAAGCCCGAACGGCGAGGTCTATCAGACATTCAAACACCAAGGAAAAGGAACCTATCATTGTGCCGGCTGCGGGACCCTGTTGTTTTCCTCCGACCAAAAATTTGATTCCGGCTGCGGTTGGCCATCGTTTTTTGACCCGGCCATGGCGGACCACGTGATCACTCAAATCGACACCAGCGGCGGCAAATCCCGAATAGAAGTCATCTGCGCGGTGTGTGCCGGCCACCTCGGCCACGTTTTCGAGGGAGAAGGTTTTCACACACCCACCGACAAACGCTACTGCATCAACGGCGGCGGCCTCAAGTTTGTGCCCAATCAAGACGGTTGAGCCTCCACTCATCGCCCACGCGATAGGCGCTCCCGATCTCAGATGCACCTATGCACACGGAGCCATTGCGTCGATTGAATCTAACAGGCTTGAGTCGAGATCAGGTGCATGTAGCGCGTCCAACGAGTCATCGAGCTGGGCAACCGTCCGGGCACCGATGAGGGCGGACGTCATGGACGACGACCGCAGCACCCACTTCAACGCCAAGTGCTGGAGTGACATGCCGTGCCCTGCGGAAAGTTTCCCCAAGTCACGCAGTTTTTCCTGTTGCGCAAGCACCTGCTCGATTTTGAGGAAGCCCTCGGGCCGGGCGGCCCGCGAACCGTCAGGAATGCCGCCGAGATACTTCTCGGTGAGCATGCCCTGCGCAAGCGGACAAAATCCAATGCAGCCAATGCCCTCAGCCTGCAACCAATCGAGAATTCCATCGCTTTCCACAGTGCGCTGAAGGATCGAATACGGCGGCTGATAGATCAGGCAGCGCGTCCCCATGTCGGCGAGGATTTTGACGGCTTTTTTGAGGCGTTTGAGCGGGTATTTCGAAAGCCCGACATAGAGTGCCTTGCCGCTTTGGACGGCGGTGGCGAGGGCGGACAGGGTCTCCTCGAGGCGGGTGTTAGGGTCCGGGCAATGCGAGTAAAAGATATCCACATAATTCAGACGCAGCCGCTTGAGTGATTGGTCGAGCGAGGCTAACAGATGCTTGCGCGAGCCGTTCACGCCGTATGGCCCGTGCCACATATCATGACCGGCCTTGGTGGAGATAACGAGTTCGTCGCGGTGACAAACAAAATCCCCGATGAGAATCCGGCCGACATTTTCCTCGGCGGAGCCGGGCGGTGGGCCGTAGTTGTTCGCCAGATCCCAGTGGGTGACGCCGCGGTCAAACGCGCGGTGCAGGATCCGGCGCCCTTCCTCAAAATCATCCACTCCGCCGAAGTTATGCCAACAACCGAGCGAAATCGCAGGCAGCAACAAGCCGGAATCCCCGCAGCGCCGATACGGCATGCGGCCATCGTAACGAGACGCGTCGAACATTTCTAAAACATGCCGCAAGGCTTTTCCCTTGCCAAGTTTTATTGGCTTGCGCGTTTTCTGACGCCGGGGGCATTCACGAAGGTTTCTGTTTGATGAGCCGATAACGGTCGTGATAGGCACCATCGTTGAATTTCCGGCAGCAATCATAGCAGGCAACCGCACGTTGAATCGGTTTGACCCGATGAATCGTGGTGAAACAGTTGGAACAAATGTATGCGTGGTTGCGTTTGACCCGGCGGCGCTTGAACGGCAACGTATGAAACGGCTGTTCCCCGGAGATCCCCAAATCCGAACACGCCAACTCCCACTCCGGGCCGTGTGGATCGATGTGCCGACGCCCGCAACGTTCATAGGCCACGAGGTGGGCCAGTTCGTGTTTCAGGGTGCGCCACAGTTCCTCGGGGGCACATTCCCGCAGCTTGGGATTGAGCTCAATCGCCCGATCCGGCCACCAGGCGCGCCCGGCGGTGGTCTGCATGCGGGGGTTCCAAATCACATGCACTTTGCGGGCGAGATCGGGCAGGGCGAGGTGATTGGCGGCCTCCGCGCACCAGGCGGAAAGCCCGCCATCCGCCTTGGGCGGACGGAGGGTAGCGGGCACCGCCGCCTTCGCCCCGCCAAGCCATGATGGCCAACGAAACTCCAATTGCGACATCCTTACGCCCATAAAAAAGGCTGTATCAAGTTTCCCCGGCGATGGCAACCCGCGAGCGAAGGATTTTGTTCTAACATTTTGCAATGAGGGATTTACAAGCGGCAGGCGATCCATTTCATTGGTGTCACCGTCATGACTGCCAAAACCCTAGCCCTGTTTCTCGCCCTTGTTGGATGTTGCCTGCCCGCCGCCATGGCCGCCGTTTCGATGAAACCCATCGACCTATCCACCCGGAAATCCCCGGTGCGCGTCGCCTGCATCGGCGATAGCATCACGGAAGGTGCCGGCACGGAAAACGGGAAATCCTATCCCGCTCAACTCCAAAACCTGCTAGGCCCGTCGTGGCAAATCGGGAACTTCGGTCTCAGCGGTCGCACGCTCCTGAAAAAAGGTGACTTTCCTTATTGGAATGAAAAAAAATACCAGGAGCGCTCGAATTCAACCCGGATGTCGTGATCATCATGCTCGGCACCAACGACACGAAGCCGCAAAATTGGATTCACGAAGCGGAGTTTGTGGGCGACTACACGTTGCTGGTGAAATCGTTTCTGTCACTCAAAAGCAAGCCGCGGGTCTATGTCTGCCGTCCCTGCCCGGTCCCCGAGCCAGGCAATTTTGGGATCAATGAGACCGGCGTGAAGGAGGAAATCAAAAGGATCGATGCGCTCGCTGCCACAATGAAGCTCGGCATGATATATATGCACGCCGCCCTTGCCGACAAGCCGCAACTCCTGCCCGATCGCGTCCATCCCAACACCGAAGGCGCCGGTGAAATGGCCAAGACCGCTTACACCGTGCTGACCGGCAAGCCGGCACCCGCACCCGCACCTGTGCCCGCCACGCCTCCGGCCGCCAAATAACCAAACGCCGGATGATTAGGCCTCAGTGACTGAGGTCGATGGCATCCAGGCCAATGATGTCGGGATTGCCAAATCGGAGCGTGTCTAACAATTTTTCAGGCGGTTCGGCATTGAGTTGGATGCGGCAGCTTGCGGCGGCGGCCCCATCGAAGACGATGTTTTCGACTTCCTCGACATTGATGTTCGCGCGCCGGATCGCGTCGAGCACAAAGGCGAGCACGCCCACGCGGTCGTAATGCCGGACCACCAACTGCCACTGGGCAGGTGTGCGCTTGGCCAAGTTCACGCAATTGAGCGCCTCACCGGTTTTGAGGAATGTTTCCACAATCCGGAAGGCCTCCTCGGCAATCGCATCCTGTGCCTGCTCCGTGGACGCCCCGATATGGTGCGTGCCACAAAAATTCGCCACATCCAGGATGGGATCCGCAAAATCCGCTAGGCCGACGGCGGGTTCCGGATCATACACATCCAACCCCGCACGGATTTTCCCGGCCTCGAGCGCGGCGCGCAGCGCGGCTTGGTCGACCACTTCACCGCGTGCCGTGTTGATCAACAGGGCATTCGGGCGCATCATCGCCAAGCGCGCGGCATTCACCCAGTGACGGGTTTCCGGCTTGAGCGCCAGATGCAGCGTGATGATGTCGGCACGACGAAACACGTCGTCCGCGTCGGCGCAATACTCGACGCCCAGTTCCTCTGCCCTCGCCGGAGTGAGTGAACGCGACCAGGCAATGACATTCAGACCAAAGGCACGGGCACGGGTGATGACTTCCCGGGCGATCGATCCGACTCCCACGACGCCAAGCGTCTTGCCAAAGATCCCGTCGGCTTTGGAAAATTCCTTCTTGTTCCATTGGTGGGCGCGCAGTGCGGCGGTGCTCTCTGCGAGGCGGCGATCCATGCCTAACATCAAGGTGAAAACCAATTCCGCGACTGCGATGGAATTTTTGCCCGGACAATTGGTGACAAAGATGCCGAGAGCACTGGCGGTTTTGACATCGATCGTATTGACGCCGGCACCGGCGCGCAGCACGAGCACAAGCGGGTCTCCGGCCTTCAGGGTTTCCGCGCTCACTTGCTTGCCCCGAACTATCAGAATTTTATGGCCGGTAATCCGCTTGGGCAAATCACCAGCTTTGATTCCCGGCTCATAAGTGACACGGCATCCGAGTTGTTTAAAGCGTTCCAAGTGTGCTTCCGGGTAGGTGTCGGCGATAAAGAGATTCATGGCGGCCCACATTGACGGATCTCAATGGGGCGATCAAGAACGATCAACTGCATTTGACGCCTGATCGATGATCCGCCAGATCGATATCGTGATTCTACTGAAGGGAAGGGCAGACCACTTTGCCTTCCTTCTGTTCTATCAGATTTTCGTAAGCGCCGTAGAAGTCGCTGTTGCAATCCATCCACAAAGTGAGGCGGTGCATGTCCTCCTTGCAGAGTTTGAGGTCGTGATGCCCTTTGGTGAGCATCTGGAACAACTTGCTTTTGCGGGCGCCGATTTGTCCTGGCCTGCTGTCGGGCACGCCGTCAAACGATGCGTTGTCCCAGAAGAAGGTGAAATTGCGCAGTGCATTGTAGGAGACGAAAAAGTCTCCGTTCTGTTTGAGTTCGCCCTGTGTGAGATCCGGGCATTTCTTGCCCTCTGCCGCGCCTTTTTGGTGACATGCCACGCAGTTCTTATCCAACACCGGTTGCACGAGGATCTTGTAGCTGAAGGGTTTCGATCCCTCAACGTCGGCCTTGATCACCGAGGGTGGCCGCTTGAGAGCCATGGGTGCCGTCGTATTCATCCGATAGCCGGCAGTGGGTGAATTGTGGCAGCCCAAGCATGTTAGGTTTTCGCCCGGATGCACATAGGTGGCACTGCGCATCGACTGCACGGCCACGCCCTCTGCGTCGAGCGCCTGGAAATAGACAGGCAGGTTGGCAGGCATCTTGAAGTAGGCACTGCCGTCGTCCTCGACCGGCACAGTGCCAAGAACCATGCGGGCGCTTTTCTGATCGCCAAATCCGATCCGCGGATTGTTGGCGATCGGGGTGGTTTTAGGCAGCAACTGGACGACCCGCAAGGCGGCGATTTTAGGAAGGTCGCTCATCGGATAGATGCTGTCATACACATTGATCAAACCCACCGTGCCGAAGTCGGGGATGGTCTTGGGATCCGGCGCGACGAATTTCTCCCCGGGCTTGAGCGGCTTGCCCACGGCAATCAGGTGCGGAATCACCGGGGGCACGGGGCGCGCCTTCACAGGGATGGGATCCAGGCACGAGATTTGCTCGTCGCGATATAACAATTCCTTGTTTCCAAATGCGTCTGACAGATAGATGCCATAGTTATTGTTCGTTCCGGCATCGGAGCGGCTGTCCTTATCATACACACAGAGGAAGAAATGTTCGCTGAGCGGATAGGGTGCAGCGTAATTGGCGGGCGGACCGTGGGTTCCGATCTCGGCTTCGGGGAACTATTGGTCGGGCGTCAACCGTTTGACTTGTGCCATCGCGTTGTCGTCGGGCATCAACGGATCTACCAGAATGATGGATCCATAAGCTTGGCCGTGATGGCAGGCAGCAGTGCCCATATATTTTTGCGAACCGGGGATGGCGCGCATGGAAATCTCGAAGTGAGGCCGCGCGCCTTGGTTGGGAGAAAAGTTGCCATTGACGGCGCGGGGGTCCCGGCCATCGGGCGTGGTGGTCCACGCGTGATGGGCCTGGTTGAATCCGCGGTCGACATAATCCCAGCGGGTGTAGACGATCATGCCGTTGTGGTTCACGCTTGGCTGCCATTCATTGGTTTCGTGCGGGCTCAGGGTGACGATGTCGCTGCCGTCCGCATTCATGCTGTGCAGGGTGAAGCTGGGCACTGGGCGCCCGTGGCAACGACCGAACCCGCCGCGGCGCTCTGAGATAAACAAAATGCGCCCGCACGGCAAATAACAGGGGTCGAAATCATTCCACACCCCGTCGGTCAACTGGGTGAGTCCCGATCCATCAATTTTCACATGGAAAATCTTGTAGGTGTTGGTTTCAAATCCGACGCCCGCGTAGCGTTTTCGGTCACCCTCGTTGTCCGCGATTTCCGTGCGGGCAAACAGAATATCCTTCCCGTCAAAACTCAACTCGGGCGAAAGGAAGCCGTCCCTCTCGGTGAACGATTGCCCCTTGTAACGCCCGTTTTCGCACACGGATTTCTCCAACACGTTGCGTGTCGTCGGGTTTTTGGAAAACGGATTCTCCAACACAAACAAGCCACCGCCTCGGATCGCGTTGAAACCAAAATACTGGTCGCACATGTGGTTGCCTGTCATTTCGGAGTTGGGGCAAAAATGACGCTTGATGAATAGGATCTTGTCGAAATCCAACAACGGATTTGCAAAAGCCACCACACGGCGCAATGTGCAGGTATCGCCTAACAGAATCTCTCGCTTGGCATCGCCGGTATCTAACAATCCTGCCTGAGTCTTCAACTCGGCAAGCCGCGCCTCGGCTTTCTTGAGGTCGGGACAACGCGGCAAGGTCTTGAGGTGTTGAATCAGCGCGCCGACGCGGCGAAGCACCGCATCCGCCTCATCCTTGTCCGCGGGATCGGGCAGCGCATTCTTGTCAAACACCTGCTCGGCTGCGGGCCACCTTTGGGGTTCGGTGTTCGGTTGCCGAACGGGTTTGGCCCCGCGTTGGGTGGCGGGTGCCTTGTCGCCTTGGTATGCGATCCGCGCATCCACCCAGTCAGAACTCAGATTCATCTCGTCCAGCCAGATGAGCTTGGCTTCCGGCGCGACGGTATAGGCGGTATTGCTGCGATCACTCGCAATCCTCAACGGCGGAGAAGCGCTGCCAGTTTCCTGCCCGCAAACGACCGCGAAGCCTAACAAAGCACCCGCAATCACCAGCCTTGCATGACAGCCGTATTTCATAGCATTGTTTCGGTATACGGGTCCCAGCGCGGCGATCTTGCAACCGGGAATGCAGAGCGCCACGCATGCACTCTCCGCCATTGTCTCGCAGATGAATCACCGCCCCAAGGAGCGGCGGACTCCGATCCGCCGAATGCCCATGCAACGAATCAAGCACGCGCCCATGCTTTGAGCGAAAGCACTCTATCATTGCCTTCTCATTGACCCCCCATGGTCTCGGCGGATCGGAGTCCGCCGCCCCTTGCGAAGAGGCCTAACGGCAAATCGCCGCTCCTTGTTTGAATGAAACATGCTGGGCAATTCCAGGCGGGCCATGCGCTCGCTGATGCATTGCCCAATGAAGGCGCAGGGACGTCACTTCCCGATCGCTCAGGCTGCGCTCGATGAAATTTGATGAAAATTCGCTTGTATCGTCTTTTTAGATTGACTCGTTTAAAAAAACCAGTTAATCAATCTGCGCAACCGCTAATCCCCAATTCATCATGAAAACAGAAATTGCTTTTATTCTCGACCGTTCCGGTTCCATGGGTTCCATGACACAGGCCGCCATTGCGGGCTACAACGAATTCCTTACGGCGCAGCAAGCGACGGTGGACGACGACGGTCAGCCGATCCCGGCCACGTTTACGCTCGTCCTTTTTGATCACGAATACCTGCCGATTCATAGCCGCATCTCGATTCAGGGTGCGGAGCCGCTTTCGCTGGAGACCTACGAACCGAGGGGCAGCACGGCGCTGTTGGATGCGATCGGCCGCACGATTGATTTCATCGGGTGCGAACTGGCTGCCACCCCGGAGTCCGAGCGCCCGACTAAGGTCATCATCGCGATCTTGACCGACGGGGAGGAAAACTCATCGCGTCGTTTCACGATGGCGGACATCAACCAGCGCATCACGCAGCAGACCGCAAGCTATCAATGGGAGTTTCTATTTCTGGGTGCCAATCAGGACGCCATTGCGACCGCCGCACGCCTGGGCATTGGTGCCCACCATGCTGCCACCTTTGCCGTGAATGAGGCCGATTTCAAAGCCAGCAATGATGCCTTTTCTTGCAAAGTCTCGGCGAGTCGTCGTGCCGCGTATAAGTGCCGTGTCTCCGACGCCGAGGTCGCTACCATCGAGGAATCGATGAGCGAGTCCTTGGAAAAATCCCGCAAAAAATGACCGGACGGAGCGCCCGGCGGTTCCACGAATGGATGGGATCTGTCTCATCCAGGATGCGATCCGGCTTGCTGAGGGGTGCGAGGATTTTCTCATTGCAGCGAAGGAAAGGATCACGTTTTCGAAGAGGGACCAGCTCGACCGATGCTCGCTCTCGGTGTCTAACAACATCGCGGAAGGCTTCGAGCGCGGGACGAAAAACGAATTGCTCGCATTTCTCTACATTGCGAGAGGTTCGGCGGGCGAGGTTCGCTCGATGCTTTGCTTTTTCGAGCGACGCCCGGCGCTCACGGATTTCAAAGCTCACATTTCCAATTTAGAACACCTTGCCGAGGGATGTTCGCGGCAGTTGCGGGCATGGGCGGATTCGTTGCAAAACTCGGAGATCGACGGGCCGCGTCATTTGAATGACCGGAGTCGAGAGAACTGGCAGAAAAAGAAAGAGGCGGAGAAGCACACGCTGGCATTCCAGAAGATGGAGAGAGGGATGGTAGCGAAGCTTCCAAAAGCTCATCCCGCGCGCCGCCTGTGGGAATCCC
>CAIYYV010000069.1 GCA_903930425.1 Akkermansiaceae bacterium
GGTGTTCTACCTCAATCCGCCAAACCCCGCAAGAACGTTCTTTATTATTTGAGTCTCCAATTCTCCAAGAAATGGAATTGCATTTTTTGCTAAGGAAATCTGCGGGGCTGTGTCTAAATTCATGAAGCGCATCAATGAAGAGCATGATCCAGCGCGCGCCCCATCATGGAAGCCTCCACCGCCAGCACCCATCCGATGGCTGATACCGACCTTAATCCGGCGATTCCGTTTCGAAATGTTTTGGCGGATCCTGAGGATCCGCCATCACTCAGGCAGGTTTTTGAAAGCGAGGAATCGGCATTGCTGCGATATGCGCATGGTTTGGTTGGGCAGCGGGAAACGGCGCAGGATCTGGTGCAGGAGGCGTTTTTCAAGCTCCATAGGCACTGGGATGAGGTGACTCACCCGCGGGCCTGGTTGTTTCGCGCGATTCGGAATCTCGCTCTCAACCACCTCCGTGATCACCGCCGCGAATCGCCCATCGACTCGAGCCATGAGTGGCAGAGTGATGCGCCCAATCCCGAACAGGCACTCGGCCGACTCGAAGCGGTCGGAACCCTCCAACTGCTGATCGCCGAACTCGCGCCCGATGACCGGACGCTCATCGCGCTGAAATACCAGGAAAATCTCAAATACGACCAGATCAGCGAGCGCACCGGCCTGAGCGTCGGCAATGTCGGCTACAAGCTCCACCACACTTTGAAAAATCTAGCAGACTCGCTGCGCCGTCTCGGCGTTGAATCCGCCGATGGTTGATTGGTGATTCCGAACCCTCACCGCGCGCAGCCCACTTCCCCACTTCCCCACTTCCCCCATGCCCCATGCCCCACTTCCCCACTTCCCCACTTCCCCACTTCCCCCATGCCCCATGCCCCATGCCCCATGCCCCATGACTCATGACTTCATCCGAATCACCCATCACCTCATACTCTTTTCATGAACGACCACACTTCATTCACATGCATTGGCGACGAGCCGGTTGAAGCTAGGATTGTGGCTTGGGTGTTAGGCGAGGCCTCGGCCTTTGAGGCGGCAGAACTGCAGCGTTTGTGTGACGAGCGTCCCGAGTGGCTTCTCTTTCGCCGCCGCATGTGCGCTTTGCACAGTCTGCTCACTGAAGCCGAGGTCCCCCAAGCAGATGACGCGTGGTTGCTTCCTCCCGAGAAACGCAGGGCGCTCGATGCGATCTTGGGGGTAGGCACCCGCGTTCCATTCGTTCCGCGAGGCGGGAAACGCGGCGGTTTCCGCGGGCGGCGGGTGTGGTATACGATGGCCGCGTGTTTGCTGCTCACTTTGATCGTCGGCGGGTTGTTTTCCTCAGCGGGCAGATCCCGAAAAGGAGCGGTCGCGCGGACCCTATCGTTCATGCGAGAAAGTTCCGAGAAAGCGTTGGCCAAGAACATTCCGGGCGAAGCGCGGGATAGCAGGTTGCTCAAGTCTCACAACGGTGAATTGTTAGATATTCCATTGAAGCCGGACGCACTTGCGGATCCATTCGTTGATTCTTCAGGAAACGATGCCCCATCCCAGGGCGGCGCGAAGTGCGAGGAGCCAATGACAAGTGATGGCAAGGACGCCATGATTCTTGCACGGCAGGAACCCATGGAATCGGACGTACGAGACAAATTGAAAGCGCGCAAGGAATCCTTACCCTCCTCACGGGGCATGATCCCTTCGGAATCCCCAAGCGCATCCGCCGCGCCCGCGCCCGCACCCGCATCTGTCGTCCGGCAGAACGCGCCTGTCGAAGCCAAGGAGGCCGAGATGTTGGCGGCCGGCAGCGGCGGAGGGGCTCGGCAATTTGCGGCGCGCGGCGGAGTTGATATCTCTCGAAAGCCTGCGAGTGTTTCCGCCTCTCCAGAGCGTCCTGGATTGCGCTCGTCCGATCTCGCCACGAGGACGAGTTTGACCGCCATGGACGACATGCGACCCTCCAATAAGAAATTGAACTCCGGCGCGTTGGCGATGCGAGAAGCGGGAAGGCATGACGAAGATTCCGCATCGAATTCCGAGTTGAAGATTTGCAAGGAAGTTGCCGCGTCCAAGCCCGTGATTTTGGATCGGGAGCGGATTGATGAAGTCACTGCCGCGGAGGATCCCTATTCCACTTTTTCGCTGAATCTCAGCGATGCCTCGTTTCAAGTCGCTCAAGCCGCGCTTGCCAAAGGCGGTCGACCGGCTCCCAACGGCATCAAGGTCGAGCAATTTTACAATGCGGTGGATTATGGCGATCCGTCACCCACTGCGGGTGAACCGGTCGCGGCGGCGATCGAACAAATGGTTCACCCGGTCATTCCCGGCCGCAACCTGGTGCGTGTCTCACTCAAAATTGCCGCGAGCGGCCGCTCCGCCTCGCAGCCCTTGCGGCTGACTCTGTTAGTAGATCAATCCGGATCGATGGTGCGTGAAGACCGGCGCGCGGCGATGGATCACGCACTCGCCGGCCTTGCCGCCTTGCTCACCCCCAATGACCGCGTTACGGTGGTCGGGTTCGCCAGAACCCCGCGATTGTTAGCGGATGGTTGGTCCGGCGACCAGGCGGCCAAACTCGCCGATCTCATCAACCAGTCAGCCAACGAAGGCGGCACCAATCTCGAGGAGGCCCTCAAACTGGCCGAATCCCTAGCCGAGCGCCACAAACTGGCAGGCGCGCAAAACCGGATTGTGCTTTTGACCGACGGTGCAGCCAATCTCGGCGACGCCGATCCCGCGCGTCTGGCCGGAAAAGTCAAGGCGCTGCGCCAGAAAGGCCTCTGTTTTGACATCGCCGGCATCGCCGCGGACGATCTCAACGACGCCTTGTTAGGAGAACTCGCCCGCCACGGCAACGGCCGGTATTATGTCGTCGGCAAGGGTGCGGACGACGGCTTTGCCCGCCAGCTCGCCGGTGCATTCCGGCCCGCCGCCGAAAATATCAAGGTGCAGGTGCGCTTTAACCCGGAGCGTGTCGCCCGCTACAAACTCATCGGCTTCGAAAAAGACCGCCTCCACACAGAGGACTTCCGCAACGATGCCGTGGATGCCGCGGAGCTCGCTGCCGAAGAGGCCGGGGTGGCGATCTATCAGGTAGAACCGATCCCTGGCGGTGCCGGCGAGCTCGGCGATGTGAGCGTGCGCTTCCGCGATGCCGCCAGTGGCCAAATGGTTGAACGCACATGGACCATCCCCCATGACTCGGGAGCCCCGGCGATCGACCGCGCCAAGCCGTCGATGCAACTTGCCGTGCTCTCGATGTTCGCCGCCGAAAAACTGCGCGGCGGCCCACTCGCCGACGCCATCGACTTCAAGCAATGGACGACGCCCCGCGCAAACGTCAAACAGTTCTATGGCAACACCGGCCGCGTGGCCGAGATGCTTCGCATGATTGACTCGCTTTGAAATACGAACCCCGATGAAAACGATATTTTCAACGAATGATGGCAGTGGCCTGTTTACCCTCGCATCGCTCGCGCAACTCCGCATTTTCGGAGGTGTCTGTGCGATGTTTTTATTTCTAACAACCGCGCTTCACGCCCAGCAACCGGATGAGCGGGTCATGCTGATTCCATGGACGAAGGCACCGAAGGAGGCCCCCGTATTTTTTTCCGCGAGTGCCGAGGTGAATGCCCAAGCCGGGCTGGATGCGGTGACGAGCGAACAAAAGATCACCTATCGCATCCACCAAGGGAAAGCTGCCACCTTCACACTCGGCCTGAGTGGGACCGGCGAGGTGACCGAAGTCACCGGCTCGGCACTGCGCGATTGGTCGGTGCGCGTCGCGTCGAATGGTTTGCGGTTCCTCGATGTGCGGCCGGTAGAGGAAGAAGGGAAGCCCCTAACAGAATTTCAAGTGCTGGTCAAAACCCGCGAGAAGGTCGGGAAGGAAAGCGTTGGATTGGTGTTTCCTTCACCGGGAGACGCCACCGGGTTTTCGGTCGCCGTGAATCTGACGACAGCGCCGGGTGTGGATTTTAAAATCACGAAAATTTCAGGGTTAATCGCGGTGGAAGGGTCGCAAAACCGGAAATTCATGGGTTCGGGCGTGGCGGTTCTCGGGATGTTGGTGGTGCCGGCCGGGAGTGACGCGCGAGGAATTGAAGTGACGGGAGCCAATCTAACAGGAAAGCTATCGGCTGATGGCGGCAGTGTGGCCTTTTGTGTTTCAGGCACGGCGCGCGCGGCGGCGAAGGGTTCGGTGGCCGAGTTGTTTGGTGGCGGGGCCGCGCTCACAGAAAATGTGGCGGGTGATGGATGGCATGTGGTGTTGAGGAAATCGGCGGATGTTTGGGTGTATGATTTGGTGGCGGAACGTGCGGGCGAGTTTTCTGTAGAGGTCGCGTTCGAGGTGCCTGTTGTGAGGAACGGCGATTGGCGGTCGCTCGGATTCAGCCTGCCCTCAGGAGTGGTCGTACCGCTGACGATGGACGGCTTGCCGCCCGGCGTTGCGTTTGACAATTCGCTCTCGGTGGTGCCGACGCTCCGCGACAAGTTGTGGCACGGGTTTCTTCCTGCAAGCGGACTGGCCGCAATGTCGTGGCATGTGGTGGACAAGGTCGCCGATGGCTCGTTGTTTTTCTCGAGTTCTGAAACCACGGACGTGCGGGTCGGCAGCGGCTTGATGCGTCAGGTGTCGGTTCTGGATTTGCGCGTACTGCAGGGAAAACTCAGCGAGCTGAACTTCACACTCGATGGACCCGGTGAGGTGTTGGCCGTGTCGGGAGAACCTGTGCTCGGTTGGTCTGTTAGAGAAACCAACGGAAAGCGCCGAATTGAAGTGAAGTTGAGCCGTCCGATCGAGGGGGCCGCGCAAGTGACGATTGAAGCGCAGGCGGCACTCGGCGGGTTTCCTGTCAAGACGGGTGCCATGTGTGTCGCGCCTGTAGGGGCACTGCGTCACAGCGGGTGGTTGCGGATTGCGAACGAGGGCGCGGTGCGCATCGAGGTGGTTGATGCCAAGGGATTGATCCAGCTTGCGCCTGCGCAATTTCCGAGTGGCGTGGATGAGAAGCTCCGTCAGGTGTTTATCTATCGGTTTCCGTCCGCGGAGTACAGTTATGCTATCAATGCCAATCAAGTGCTTCCAGAAATCGGGCTCACGGAAGTCACGGTATATGAACTGGCCGAGACCGACCGGAGGATCTCGGCGGACTTGGAGTTGGATATCCGTGAAGCGCCGATGCGCGAGTGGCAAATCGAAATTCCAGCCGATCACGCGGTGGCGGCGGTGACCGGTGCCGAGGTGGCGGACTATGCGGTGGCTGGCGATGCCAAGGACGGCAAGCGCCTGCTCAAGATCCTGTTCAAACAGGCGGTCATGAACCGGCAATTGGTCAGCGTGTTGTTAGAAAAAAACACGGCGGCGAAGGCGGGGTCGTGGCCGCTTCAGCCGCTTGGATTTCCGGGGGTGAAATCGCGCCGTGGATACATTGGCGCAGTGGCGGCGGCGGGGTATCGACTCAGCGCAGAGAAGACGACCGGCGTGGCCGAGGTGCCGGTCACCTTTTTCCCGAAGAAGACGAGTGGGTTGCAGCAGGCGTTTCGTATGCGTGACGAGGCATGGACGGTGGGTCTTGCGGTGGAGGCGCTCGGTCAGAACGTGCAGGCGGATGTTTTTCATCTCTATTCGCTCAAATCGGGTGCCATCTATGGCAGCGTGCTCGTGAATTTTTTCGTGGTGGGTGCCCCGGCGACCGAGTGGAAAATCTCGGTGCCGGACGGGATCGGCAACATCGATGTAACCGGCCAAAATGTCGGCCGCGATTGGCGGCATGACAAAGAGAGTCGCACGGTGATTGTGCCTCTCACACGCCCGGTGTTGGGTACGGGCACGATCCTTCTCACCTTCGAACAGCCGATGAGCGCGCAGGGCGGAAAGCTTTCACCCGGTGAGGTGAGCCCGCTCGGGGTTCAGGGTGAGCGCGGGTTTGTGCAGGTGGTGAGTCCGCTTCAGGTGAATCACAAATCGAGCAGTGAAGGATCTCTGTTAGCGATTGATCCCACCGAGTTGCCTGCCGAGTTTCGCTTGCTCAGCAGTGCTCCCACGCTCGGCGTCTGGCAATACACGGCACGGGATTTCAAGATCGGCATGGAGATCGAATGGTTTGAACCCGCGGAAACCGTGACTCAGGTTGTTGATTTTTTAAAACTCAGCAGTCGGGTTTCCCGCGACGGTCAATGGGTGACCGATGCACGGATTTTTGTAAAATCGCGCGGTCGGAGCGCGCTGCGGCTCGGGTTTCCTGAGGGGACGGTTTTGTGGGAGGCGAAGGTTGATGGGGGCTCGGTCAATGCCCGGGCTGATGGCAATGCTACGCTCGTCCCGCTGCCGGCTCGGCTCGATCCCAATCAAGCTGTGGAGGTTTCGCTGCGATACGGGTCACGCGCCGGAAAAGCGAGCCGTCTTTCTCTCAGCGCTCCGAAACTCGACGCGCCGATGGTGATCGGCGAATGGACGATTTCCGGCGATGAGGGTCGGCAACTCATGCCGCGAGGAGGCACTGCGGATTTGGTGCGGCCCGTGCTCGCCGAAAATGGATGGAGCTGGCTGGCCCGCCACCGGGCGGCGGTCGCGTGCTTGTTGTTCGTCGGACTTGCGTCGCTCGCGTTTGGCAATGGCAACCGGGTGGGTGTTAAAAAATGGCTCATGTGCATTTGTGCTTTGGCTTTTGTGTTGTTCGCAGTGGGCTTGGGGATTTCGGCGATGGCGACGAGTCGTGGGAGTTCAGCGGTGTTAGAATATGCCGCGCCGGTGGTGGCGGCGAACGGGCTCGTGTCCGTTGACATTGCCAATGTGCCTGCATGGCAGGCCCGCACCGGCTGGAGTGTCTGGGTGGGTTTCATTCTCGGCGTCGGGGTCGCGTTCCGTGGGATTGTGAAAGGCAATCGATGGGTGTCGGGTTGCGGCATGGCGCTAGTCGTCGCCGCTTTTCTATCGATTCGCGGAGGTGCGCCGTTGTTTTTCGGGGTGGTCGCGCTGGTCGGCTTGTGCTCGCTTTTCCCGCAGATCTATCAGGCAGTGCGCGCGCTGAGAAAACCCAAAAACGTTGCGGAAGTGGTGGCAGTCGGCTTGGTGTTCACCTGCATGATGCCATGTGACGCGACTGCCGCTGACGCCTCGATCATGAAGCCTGCGGAATCCATGATTCATGACTGGCAGATTCGGAGCGGCCGTCTTTACGGGACGGTGGACGTGGTTCTGCGGGGTGATATCGGGGATCGTTTTTTATTGTTGCGTCCGCCTGCCGTGCTCAGTCGTTTCGAGGGGGTCGGATTGAAGGCCGTCAAAATTCAGTTAGATGGGGGGATCGTGTATGGATTGGTGGCCGAAGCTGCGGGTCGCTTGACCGGCAAGGCTGTGTTTGAAATGCCCTTGGCGGATCCAGCGAAGGGATGGGAACTTCCCGGAGGACCGGCGGCGATGCGAAAGGTTACTGTGCGCTGGGACCAAGGCGGCTGGGAGTTTCTTTGTTCGGGTGCCGCGAGAATCCAGCCGCTGGCCGGATTGAAGGCGGGCGAGAGCGGGGCCTTGTTTGTGTTAGGACCGGTGGAGTCTGCAAAAATCCAAGCATGTCCGAAGCATCGGGATGCTGAGTCTGAGGAGTCGAAGTTTTTTGCCGAGGTTTCTAACTTGTTTCTTCCCGGACCGGGTGTAGTGAACGGCCGCCATCTCGTGAGCATCCGTCCCGCACAAGGTCGGGTGTCCTCTCTTACGATGAAGGTGCCTGCTGGCTTTACGGTCAGCGATGTGATGGACGGGCCGGTCGGTGCTTGGCGTTTTGACCCAGAAAAACGCGAGCTTCGCGTTACAGTCGAGCCCGCTCAAAATCAGGCGTTTGCGTTCACGATTGAAACCCAGCGCGGCGCGGGTGCCCTGCCGATGGATTTGGCGCTTGAGCCGGTCCGTGTTGGAGGATCCGCTGGCGATGTCGGGTTGTTAGGGCTTGCTTTTGGTGACGAGGTTCAGCCGGAGGCGGTTGCGGTGGACGGTCTCACGCGGGTGAATCCGGAGGATTTCAACGGCAAGTTGCTGCCGCGCGGAAAAGAAGGTCAGCCTTTGGCGTTGCTGCAGCATGCGTTCCGATATGGCGAGGGAGCGGCGCAGGTCCGCCTCAAAGCGGTGGCCGTGGCTCCCGAACTGCGCGCCGAATCATGGCAACTGGTATCCCTCGGCGAAGACCGCCTCGTCGTGACCGCCGATATGGCGGTCACCATCACCCGCTCCGGCATCTTTCGGTTAGATCTCGACGTGCCCGCTGGCTTGGAAATTGAAAGCGCCACCGGTGACGGGCTGAGCCACTGGACCGAAGCCGCGTCGAACGGGAAACGCACGGTGACATTCCATCTATCAGGAAAAACAATGGGTCGCCGTGAATTCAACCTGACTTTAACCGGAAAACCGCCGGGCACCCAGTCGAACTGGCAAGTGCCTCGACTCAGCCTGAGGGAGGCATCGCGTGAAACCGGAGTGCTCACCGTGGTGCCCGAGCGCGGCATGCAGGTGCGTGCGGTGGACCGCAAGAACATCTCGCAGCTCGAACCGCGCGAGCTGGCCGACGGTGCGAAGGAGGCCGCGCGTGCGGCGTCGCGGCCTGGCGCGCTGGCGTATCGGTTATTGCAGGGTGATTGGGCGCTCGGGCTATCTATCAGCCGCCTGGACCCCTGGGTGACCGCCCGGGTTTTCCATGATGTCACGATCCGTGAGGGCCAGATGCTGACCCGTGTGCATCTCGGATATCGGATTGAAAATGCCGCCGTCCAATCGTTGCGTGTGAAGATTCCCGGGTTAGATGCCACCGCATCCGCCACCGTTCGCGCCACCGGTTCTGCCGTGGCGGATTTGATTCCAGTCGAGGGCGGCGAAGGATGGTGGGATATTCGTTTTCAACGCGGCTTGGCTGGTGAAACTGACGTGGAATTGGAATACCAACGGCCCGGAACCAAGGGTGGCGATGAGCGGGTTATCCCGATCGTGTTAGAAAATGTGCGCCAGCTTTCCTATTTTGTCGCGGTCAAGGCCGGGGGTCGGTTAGAACTTGAACCCGGAGTGCTGCCGCGCGGCTGGCAGCGCACGGATTGGGCCGTCGTGCAATCCGCGCTGGGTCGCGCGGCTGGCAGTGTGGCACCGACGCTGGTTTTCCGGGTGGCGGATCCCGAGGGTCCGTTGCCGGTGCTGTTGAAGCGTCATGCGCTAGCGGATTTCCGGAAGCTGCGGGTTTCGGAGGGCACACTCACCACGCTACTATCAGGTGGTGGCGATGCGTTGACCGCCGTGCAGATGAAGATGCAGGTCGTGGGGAAAGGGACATTGCGACTCAAGCTTCCGGAGAAGGCCGAGTTATTTAATGTGTTTGTGAACGACGAAGGAGCCACGCTCGTGCGTGAGGGTGGCACTTGGTTGTTTCATGTTTTCCCATCGCCGGAAGTCGGGCGGCCCACCGTGGTGCGCTTCGTCTATGCCGCACCCACTGGCCATGGCAAGCGGCTCGAAGGTCCGGTCCTCGATGTGCCGATGGAAAATCTCACGTGGCGCGTGCTCGTGCCGGAGGGTTGGCAACTCAGCGGTCACGGCGGGGATTTTGATTTGAAGAACCAGGCATCGATGGGAACCTTCCGCCTTGAGGACTATCAGTCGTTTGTCCGCGGAAAACGCGCGAACGATGCCAAAAGCGCCGTCGCCTTGCTCGATCAGGCGAATGCATGGCTTGAGGCGGGCGACCAGGAAAAGGCCGGCTTGGCTCTGGGAAATGCGGTGCGCAACGGGCAGTTAGATGCGGCATCGGGTGAGGACGCCCGCGTCCAACTCCGCCAACTCAAGACGCAGCAGGCGGTGCTCGGGTTGAACACACGCCGTCAGAAACTCGAGCTGGACAATCAGTTAGGTGAAGCACAACAGGGCAAGAACCGCCAACTCGATCGTGCCGCCGAAGTGAACCCGGTATTCCGCGGTGGGTATAACTACGATCCCAAACAATTTGAGCGGTTCATTGAAGGCAACACCGCCGACGAAAACACCGCGCTCAAGGAGATCGCCAACCGCATCGACACCCAACAACACGCAGCCGATCCCGAGCCCGCCGGTCTCGAAGTCACCCTGCCCGAACGCGGCACCGACCTCAATTTTTCCCGCAGCGTCCAGGCGGATGGCGAC
>CAIYYV010000070.1 GCA_903930425.1 Akkermansiaceae bacterium
CCGCAAGATCATCGAGTGGACCAGGCTCGGCACCCAATTCAAGAGCAACCCGATGGGATCGGGCGGTTCCCTCATCGTCGTAATGCCAGACACGCGAGAGGCGATGCGCTTCCACCAGCGCATGAATGCGATGAGCACCGGTGAAATCATCGCCACACTCGATGAAATCGCCGCCCTCGATCTCCCGCCCAAAGTCAGAGAAAATCTGGAGTGGACACTTCTTGATTCCATGGCCCGGAAAGATCCCGCAGCGGCGCTCGGGGTGTTAGAGAGTCGCGGCATGATCAAATCCCGTCTCTATGAATATCTCATCTCCGGCACCTTGCAGGCATGGGCGCTCAAAGATATCACCGCAGCGGGCGGCTGGTTCGACGAGCAAATCGCAGCAGGAACCTTCGATAGCAAAGCACTCGATGGTGTGAGCAGTTCCCGACGCACTTTGGAAACCGTGTTCATCCGTATTCTTCTCGGTTCTTCACCCGAAGCCGCCGCCCGCCGTCTCGCCGCGCTGCCGGAAGACCAGCGCGGTGATGTCCTGAGCATGTATTCCTTGACGAACGTTCCCGAAGAAATGCAGTTGGCACACGCCGCCCTCATCCGCGCGCAAGTGCCGGCGAAGGATCAAGCTGAGACGATCGCGTCACAGATACCCAACTTGGTCAAACGCGGCGACTATTCCTCCGCTACCGCCTATCTGGATCGGATCGCCGCCACACCGGCCGAGCGGGCGGCCTGCGCCATGATGGCGACTCGAGACATGTTTCCGATCAATACTAATTCCAGCAAACTCTCCCGCGAAGACTTTGATGCATTGCGCGAATGGGTCGGCAGTCAGTCCCCGGAGTCCGTGGATAAGGTCACAACAAAAGCCCTCGCAATGGCTGCTCCGGGAGATTACAAAATCACATTCGCCGCCGCGGTCGATCTCGCCGTCGAATACAGCGCGCAGAGCGGCAACGACGAGGTGCTCGCAGGTTTCCTATCCAGTGAGGCCGCGCGGAGAAACAAAACAATCGCCCGAGATCTTGCTGCGAAAATCGCCGATGAGACTCGCCGAGCGGAGGTTCTGGATTTCCTCAAGTAGTTCATGAAAATCTCCATCGCCGCCGCCATTTTAATCCTCGTCGTCGGCGCGGTCATCGGCAGGTATGACCGGCAACAGCTCGCCGCCTTGCGGATCACGCAAGAGCAGTTGATCGCCAGGGCCGCGAAACACGGCGTTTCAACCGATCCCGCGCAGGCCACCAAGCGTGAGCGCCCAACTCGCGCTGCCATTGCGAAACTTTCCATCTCCGAGGTGCTCGAAATCGCCAAGGAAATACAGCGTCTCAACACTCCCGACGGGCAGAACTACCAAGCCATCGGTGCTCTGAATTGGCGTATCCTCGACGGACTGAGCGCATGGGACGTCAGCGAGTTGAAAGCACTTCTCGCAGAAATCCGCATCAACCCGGATCTCAATCAGCAGACCCGCGGGATGCTCGCATCATCCTGCTCCACCGTTCTCGCCCACGATCACCCGCAGGCTGCGCTCAAGATTTTCATCAGCTCACCGGAACTTTTCACAGATGGCAATGTCATGAGCTTCGTCTGCACGGCGCTCGCCACTTGGGCGAAAAGTGATCTCACCGCCGCAATCGAATGGTTGGAGAAGAATCCCCAACCGTTTTCCGACTACGCCGTGTCAGGGATCATTTCCGCCGTCGCGGAGCAAGACCCCCAACACGCCTTTCGGCTCATCGGGCAACTGGGTTTGAAAGACAAAAATCAAACGGCTTGGCAGATCGTGAATTCCGCAAAAACCTTCAAGCAGAAATCCGCCACCCTTGCCGGACTGCGTGAATACCTCCCCACCATCCAGACTGGGGAAGCGCTCGATCATTATGGGGAATCCTACCTCCGCATGTTGGCGCAAGACATGCACCGGGAAGGCATCGAGGCCATCACCCGCTGGATTTCCGAATCAAAACTCACTCCGCAGGAACTTGATCCATTCCTCGATGGGCTGGCCAACGCCACCAGCAGCGGTGAAACCGGCCGATGGATCGAGTGGATGCGCCAATCGCTTCCCACCGAACAAGCGGATCACCGTATTGACGATCTCATCCATCAATGGGCGACACGCGACTATCAGGCCGCCACGCAATGGGCCGCTTCACGGCCAGAGGGCAAAGACCGCGAGCAGGTCCTCAAAACCATCCACGGGAACTGGCCCAAAGATGATCCAGCCGGCAAGGATGCCTTTGCCAAAGATTATGATATCAAATAGCCCGAATCGTCTCCCGGAATTCCCTCTTTCAGCACCCCTCCGCTTCGGCTATGTTACTTGGGTGGCATTTCCCCAATACAGATTGGTTTCTAAGCCATGTTGTAAAGAGAGAATCCGGACCTCGCGTGATCGCGAGGCAAGAAATCGTGTGCTACCAACTCCGGTTCAGCAATGTCCTCAGTCATGAGTGGGGCAGATTCCAGTTTTTGTCCGATGATTACCGCAAGGTCTTCATTCCCGGCACCGTATCACCCGCGCGACCATGCGCCCCGTCACGATCTCCAACCAATCCATCATGAACCGTCTTCATCAAATACGATTTCTTGGCCATCTCACCGCCGTGTGCCTTGCTCTCCCCGGCCTGACCGTATCCGCGGATGCCGAAACCTACGACGCGCGGATCGCTGGCACGCAGGTCCTCACACCGCCTGCCGGCCCGGCCCCGGCGATCAACGGCCCGGAGATCTATGGCGTGCGCCCTGGCAGTCCGGTCATCTACCGGGTCCCGACCACTGGCCGCCGCCCGATCCGCTTCACCGCGAAAGACCTGCCGGACAGCCTCCGCATTGACCAGGCGAATGGGATCATCACCGGCCTCGCGCCAGCAGGGGCGGGTCGCCATGAGGTGACTTTCCACGCGGAGAACGACCACGGCAAGGACGAGCGCAAGATAACATTCGTCGTCGGCGACAAATTCGCCCTGACTCCGCCGATGGGCTGGAACCACTGGTATACCCACTATCATTTCATCACCGACGCCAAAATCCGCGCGGCCGCCGAAACCATGGTGGCCAGCGGCATGGCCGATGTTGGGTATTCGTATGTCAGCATCGACGATTGCTGGATGCGCATCGCCCCCGAATATGTCGGTCAAAGCATCGACAAGAACCAAAAGACTCCAAGCACCGGCCTCGACCTTGAAGCGGTGGTGGGCGAGGTGCGCGATGACGAAGGCCGGATCCTTCCTAACAAAAACTTCCCCGACATGCCGGCCTTGACCGGGTTCATTCACGCACTGGGCCTGAAGGCCGGCATCTACTCCTCGCCCGGCCCGCGCACCTGCCAGCAGTTCGAGGGCAGCTACGGCCACGAGGAGATCGATGCGAAGACCTACGCGGACTGGGGTTTCGATCTGCTGAAATACGACTGGTGCAAATACGGCGAGGTCTTCAATGCGCTGCCGCAAGAGCAGAAGAACCGTGCCGCCCAACAGGCACC
>CAIYYV010000071.1 GCA_903930425.1 Akkermansiaceae bacterium
GTCAAGCCGGTCAAGCCGGTCAAGCCGGTCAAGCCGGTCAAGCCGGTCAAGCCGGTCAAGCCGGTCAAGCCGGTCAAGCCGGCCAAGCCAGCGAAGCCAGCCAAGCCAGTCAAGGCGGTCAAGGCGGTCAAGGCGGCCCAATTGCTTGTGGCAGAGAAGGTGGTGGTTGAGGTCAAGATTTCCAAAGTGGTGATGCCCGAGGTGAGTGGCAAAGCGAAGGTTTTGCCACCGGAGCGGTTAGATTCGCCATCCTTGAAGGCAACGCCGGTGAAGCCGCGCTCTTCGTTGGTGGATTATCCGGTGCCGCCTGCGCCTGTGAAGCCCCCATTTGTTCCGCCCAAAACACTCGTGACCCCTTCTTTGCTGTCGAGTGCGGCGTCTGCCGCAAGCAACGGGTCCCACAGTCCAGCGTTCATCCAAAAGCAACGTCAGCGCCTGCTAGATTTGCGGGATAACCTGGTTGATTCCATGTCTGGAATGACCCGCGATACCATCCGCAATGCCCCCGAAGGTTCCGAAGCCTCGGGCAGCGGTCAGCACCAGGGAGATGCCGGCAGTGATGCTTATGACCGTGATTTCGCCTTGTCGGTGCTCGCGAAAGAGCAGGACGCCCTCTACGAAATCGAACAAGCCCTGCGCCGCATTCAGACTGGCTGCTACGGCATTTGTGAAATTTCCTCCCGCAAAATCCTCCAGACCCGTCTTGAGGTGATTCCGTTTGCCCGGCTCACGGTTGAATGTCAGGCCCAATGGGAAAAAGAATACGGTAAACGCCGCTTCCGTCCGTCCAATGAAGTGGGTTTCAGCGGGGGTAAATACGTCGAGGAAGAAGATTCTGAAACGGTTTCGCTTGACGAGGACGAAGATTAAAGCCACATCCCCTCTCCCAAGTTTTTCCCATGCCACGCGAGATCATCATCCTAGAATGCACCGAAGCGAAAGCCGAGGGCAAGCCGACTTCACGTTACGTCACCACCCGTAACAAGCAGAGCCTCCGCACCCCCGGTCGTCTTGAGAAAGTGAAATTCAATCATTTCCTCAAGCGCCGCACCCTTCACCGCGAACTCCGCTGAATTTCCCCATGTCCGAGCCCAAAACCGTTCAACGTCGCATCAATTTCCGCAAGGCGAACCGGCAGATGCCGCGTCGCCGTCATGACATTCCCGCGGATCTTGTCATCCCTACCAATCCCGAATTGCTGACCAAGTTCACCTCGGAAACTGGCAAGATTTTACCGCGCCGCGTCACCGGGGTTTCGGCCAAGCTGCACCGCAAGATCACCAATGCGATCAAACAATCCAGGGCCATCAATTTGTTGCCCTGATTGTGTCGGACTGCTGTTTGTTAGAAACGCGCCTTTCGGGTGAGTCAGGGAATTGACAAATACGATGCGCCTTCTTTGTTAGGGCACCAGGGGCAACGGCGGTTTCACGCCATGATCAAGCCCGGGGGATCCACTTGCAATTTGGATTGCACATATTGTTATTATTTGAGCAAGGAAGCCCTGCCCAACGGCCCTGGAACCGGTCGGATGTCCGATGAAACGCTCGAGCGCTTTATCAAGCAATACATCGCAGGCGTGACCGGGCCGGAAGTTGTGTTTTCCTGGCAGGGCGGTGAGCCAACATTGTTAGGGATGGAGTTCTTTCACAAGGTTGTGGCGCTTCAGAAGAAACATGCCAAGCCATTCCAGAAGATTGAAAACGACCTGCAGACCAACGGGACGCTCCTCAACGACGAATGGTGCGGGTTTCTCAAACAGCACCGGTTTTTGGTGGGCCTGAGCATCGACGGCCCGCAGGAAATTCACGACCAATACCGGGTCACCAAAGGGGGCAAGCCCACGTTTGACAAGGTTTTCAACGCGGTTCAGTTGTTGCGTCGGCACGGGGTTCCCTTCAACACGCTCACCTGTGTCAACCGCTTCAATGGACGCAGGCCGTTAGATGTTTACCGATTTCTCAAGAACGAGGTCGGGTCTACCTACATGCAGTTCATCCCGATTGTTGAATACAAGGGCTTTGAGCGCACCGCCCCGCAGCATTGGGATTCTGCGGTTCTGCCAAGAGATGGTGATCCTGAGACGCATCCGGGGCATCCGGATTCGGTGGTGACGGATTGGTCGGTGGATGCGGATGACTGGGGATATTTTCTCTGTTCAGTATTTGACCGTTGGCAAAAAAATGACATTGGGAAGGTATGGGTCAACCATTTTGAAACGCTGGTGTCCCAGCACATGGGGCTGGGATCACAGTTATGCATTTACGGCGAATTTTGTGGCAAAGGTGTGGCGGTCGAGCATGACGGAGGCATCTATTCGTGCGACCACTATGTTTATCCAGAATACCGATTGGGATATATCAAGGACAGCACGCTTGACCTCAAAGTTTTTTCGCGGACGCAGGTGCAATTTGGCTATGCAAAAAACGAGTTGCTTCCGGGATACTGCCGGAGCTGCGATTACCTCACCGACTGTTGGGGGGAATGCCCGAAGAACCGCATCCTCCGCACCCGCGACGGAGAGCCCGGCTTGAATTATCTCTGCCCCGGTTACAAAAAATTCTTCGCCCACGCGATTCCCGCCGTCGAGCGCATCGCCTCGGTGCTGAGCCGGCAGCCTGTGCATGCCAGAAAACGCATGTGAACGGATGGGCGTCCCTCTGAGAGTGGTGCCATGCGCCGCGCACACTCAAGCCCGCGAACGCGGCGGCCTGGCAGACGCGTGGCGCCGGATGAACTCATCGGCAAGAGCGCCGTAGGCTTGGGCACCGAGACCGTTAGGATCGTGCTCGAAGATGCTTTTCCCATGGCTAGGTGCCTCACCAATGCGGATGGTGCGTGGAATCATCGTCTGATACATCTGTTCCGGAAAAAACTTGGCCACTTCATCGACCACTTGGCGGGACAGCAGGGTGCGGCCATCATACATGGTCATGACGATGCCCTCGATACGGATGTCCGGGTTGGCATTGGCGGCGCGGACCTGATCGATGACGTGGACGATTTTAGCGAGCCCCTCAAGGCCGAACCACTCGCACTGCAGGGGGATGAGAATTTCATCGGCGGCGGCGAGTGCGGAGGTCATGAGGACGCCAAGTGATGGAGGGGTGTCCAGGATGCAGAATTCAAATAAATCATTCGGCTTGAGTGCCTGAAGGATCTTGCGGAGGCGGGTGAGATGATCATCGCTGCGGGCCAGTTCAATCTCCACGCCGGCGAGATCCATTTCCGATGGAAGCAACGAGAGGTTTTCGCGGCCGGATGGACGGATTTGCTGGTGCACGGTGGCCTCACCTAACAGGACAGGATACATGCTGCCGCCTTCCGGTTGTTCAATGCCCAAACCGCTGGTGCAGTTCGCCTGAGGGTCGAGATCGACTAACAGGACGCGTTGGCCGCGCAGCGCGAGGCCGGCGGACAGGTTCAAGGCGGTGGTGGTTTTTCCCACGCCTCCCTTTTGATTGGCGACGGCGATGACTTTCATGCGAGGAGGAACGAATTCAGGACAGGAGGAGCTTCCGGGGATTGTGTGTCTCATGCAATCAAAACCGCCGGGCCTTGGAAATCTCTCTCAGTCCAGAGAGTCGTCCACATTCCAGATGTCCGCTGTGAGTCGAGGCGGAATGAGGAACTCGAGCGCACCGATAGGCGTGGGCGGATTCACCTGCAGGCAGGCGAGACTGCCTTTTTTCATTCTCACCCAGCCCTCTGAGGCACCGAGGAGGTGACCAATGAGCCGCGATAAATCCGGTTCGTGGCCGATGAGGGCGACGCGCTTAAATTCCGCGAATGCGGTGAGTTCGGACAAGGCGCGTTCGGGGGACATGCCGCAGGCGAGCCACCCTTGGAGGATTGCGCCTGGAATGCCCGCCGCTTCACAAAAGGCATCCGCCGTTTGACGGGTCCGCACGAGTGGGCTGACGAGGACGATGTCGGGCAGCCACCCGGCCCGTTTGAGCACGCGGCCCGCGCGCTCCGCTTGATGGTGTCCTTTTTCGACGAGAACCCGCGCGGCGTCGCCAGCCGGATTGAAATTCTCAGCCTTTCCGTGACGCAATAAAAACAAATCCATCGGAGCCTTCTTTGAAATGGAGAAAGGACAGATCACATCGTCATCCCGCCATCGACGGCGATGACCTGCCCGGTGATATAACGGGCGGCGGGGCTGGCAAGGAAGGCGACCATGGCGGCGATGTCCTGAGTGCTGCCGAAGCCACCGAGAGGGATTTTAGCGAGCACCGCGTCCTTGATGGCTGGGGGCAAGTCCTCCGTCATGTCGGTGCTGATGAAGCCAGGGGCGACGACATTGCAGGTGACGCCTCGGCCGGCAAGCTCGCGGGCGACGGACTTGCTGAAACCGATCAAGCCCGCCTTGCTGGCGGCATAGTTCGTTTGGCCGGCGTTGCCGATGAGCCCGCAAATCGACGAGATATTGATGATGCGTGCGTCCTCGGCTTTCATGAGCACCCGCATGAACGCTTTGACGGTGTTGAATGCGCCTTTGAGATTGGTGTCGAGCACCGTGTCCCAATCCTCTTCTTTCATCCGCATCAACAATCCATCACGAGTGACCCCGGCGTTGTTCACCAAAATGTGCACCGGCCCTAACTCATCGCCGATGCGCTTCGCAAGTTCCTGCACCGCTGCATGATCCGCCACATCGACCGCATAGGCGGTGGCCGCACCCGGATAATCGGCGTTGATCGCCTCGGCAGCCTTTTCGCAACTCGCGGCATTGCGACTCAGCACGGCGACTTTCGCGCCTTCGGCTGCGAGTGCGCGGGCGATTTCCTGACCGATTCCGCGCCCCCCCCCGGTGACGACGGCAAGTTTGTGGGCAAAGCGTGACATGCCCACAAGGTGCGGACAAATCTCCCCGGCTGTCAATCCGCGGGCATCAAAAAAAATCCTTCAGTTTGAGCTTGCCATGAGATGGGTGCCGCCTAGTTTTCCCGTCCCATGCCAAGAGTTTCTGGAAAAGCAAAGACACGGAAAGCCGTAGCCAAGCGCTTCAAAGTGACCGGTACGGGGAAGATCCTTCGTCGCAAACAAGGGGCTCGTCACTTGCTGCAAGGCAAGAACAGCAAGCGCAAGCGCAGGCTTGGGCAGGCCGCTCTGGTTTCCGATGCTGACCTTAGAAACGTCAGGGAGAATCTCCCGTTCCATTGAAATTGAAACCCCGCAACGAATGACGCCCCGTCCGCAAATCGGACGGCCTTCACAACGCCTGATCCCGCAAGGGAGACACGAACAGTCGAGACGCTGGAAGGAAATGAAAATAACGGTCTGTTCAAACCCCTAAATACCCCAGATGCCACGTGCCACTAATTCACCGGCCAGTCGCAAGCGTCGCAAGCGCGTGCTGCTCCGTGCCAAGGGTTTCCGCGGATTCCGCTCGAAACTCTTCCGTTATGCCAAGGACGCTGTCCGCAAGGCGCTCACCTATGAATATCGAGACCGCAAAAAGCGCAAAGGCCAATTCCGCCGATTATGGACTCAGCGGATCAATGCCGCCGTCCGCGCCCAGGACCTCACGTATTCACGCTTCATCGAGGGCTTGAAAGCCGCCGGAATCGAGGCCGATCGTAAAATCCTATCGGATCTTGCCATCACCGATGCCGCGGCATTTTCTGCCATCGTCGCCCAAGTCAAACAGGCACTCGTGGCCAAAGCCACCCAAGCCAGCGCTTGATTTAACAAAGCATCCCTCACCACTCCGCCGCCCGGTTCGTCCGTGCGGCGGTTTTTTTTATGCGCGAAAAAAAGATTCAGCGGCTGCGTGTCCCGCTGGGTTTTGAGATTGCTTCCATGGGAATCTAAGTCCTTCTTTGTTTTTGAGGCTGCATCGCACCCCGCGCCCCCGTCCTTTTATGGCCCTTTGGAACCAGCAAACCACCCACACTGACATCAGTCAATTCAGTGATAATCCCGAACTGCGGCGGGAACTTAAAATATGGCGCTTGAAAATCGCCGCGTCCATCCTTGCCGTGCTCGCCGTGATCGGGTTTTCCGCTAGGCCCGCCTACCGCGCCTACCGCGACCACCGCATGCAACAAAATCTCGAAGTGGCCAAAAATGCGGCCCGCCTCGAGGAATGGGGTGAGGCCCGCGACAGGGCCCGGTCAGTTCTGTTAGTGCGGCCGGATCTCGATGCCTACCGCATCTGGACGCGGGCCCTCGGCAAACTCGGTGAACCGAACACCTACATGGCGGTCTCCGAACTTTTCACGCACTCCCGCGCCACCCGTGAGGATCTGTTAGAAGCATTGCAAGTGATGGCGCAGCAAGCGCCGCAAGCGCTCACGCTGAGTGCCTACGCCAGCCTGCCAATTGCCTTTCGCGATCAACCGGAGTTTCGCGCGGCGATGACTCCGTTGCTGCTGCAGCGTGGCCAGATCGGGATTGCGGAAAAAAGTTTGCGAGAGGTCGCCCAAGCGGGTGGTGAGCCGAGCGTGCGGCTTGAGTTGTTGCGAGTGCTTTGTTGTCGGCCTGACCGCTGGCGCACGCCCGAATGTGTTGCGGAAGCGCGCGCGATATTCGCCGAATTGCTTGCCGCAAAAGCGGACAAGGAATCGTTGGCCGCGTTGGTGATTTTAGGCAATGTGCCCGGTGGTTTGGCTTCGGGCACCCCGCTGCCGGATCTGCCGTCCTGGCTTGAGCACCAGCCGAAAGCGACGGCGCAGCACCACCTGTTAGGGATGGATCCATCGTTTGGAAAGCAACCGACGACCGATCACGAGATCTATCAAGCGGCCATCAATCGGTTTCTTGCGAGTGATCCCGCGTTGTTAGGTGACTGGTTGATCCAGCATGGCAAGGCGGAGTTGGCTGCCAGCCTGCTGGAACCCGCCGCAAAAACGCGGGCGGACGCGTATCTCACCCGCCTGAAAGCTCTGCTTCGTTTGAAAAAATCTGCCGACCTCACGACGGCATTGATCACCCCACCGGCGTCGTGTGACGTGGTTGAAATTGAAATGATGCGCGCCCAGCTTGCCTATCTGAATGACAACGCGCTGGCCGCCGACGCCGCGTGGACGCGGGCACTGAACTCGGCCGTTTTTGACATCAATCGCAACCGGTTTATTGACATTGCGCACGCTGCGGAAGCGTTGGGAGCCAAGGATGTGGCGGAGAACGCGTGGGTTGCTGCGATTTGTTCCGGTTGGGGACTGATGCCGCTTTACGGGGATCTCCTCCCGGTCTTCGCATCGCTGATTTCAAAGAGCCGTGCGGATGATGTGCTGGCGATGTTTCGCATGCTCTTGCGCTTTGAACCGATGAATCCTGAGTTGCAGAACAACGCGTATTATTTCGGCTTGATCCTTGGAATTCTGCCGCCGAACCAAGTGGTGGCCGCGCAGGAAAAACTGATCGAGCGTTTGGACAAGCCGGTCTATCATTCCACATTGATGTTGGCGCAGATGCTCGACGCCCATCCGGTGGCCGCCATCGCGTGTTTGCCAAAGTTCAAGGGCAATAAGGCGGTGAGTCCGTCGATGGTCGCCGCACTCGAGGGCACGGCCCGCGTGCTCGCCGGCGAGACCGAGGCGGGCACCGCCTTGCTGAAGGACGTCAATTGGATCTCGTTCATGCGGCAGGAACGCATCGTCTTCCGCGATCTGCTCATGAAACTCAAAATTTCAGAACTGCCGATGCCGGACATGACTCTGGCCGCGCCTGAGCCCA
The DNA here is from genome assembly GCA_903930425.1 of Akkermansiaceae bacterium. Lineage (GTDB taxonomy): Bacteria > Verrucomicrobiota > Verrucomicrobiia > Verrucomicrobiales > Akkermansiaceae > Luteolibacter. Next base: position 7,687 of record CAIYYV010000071.1, read on the forward strand.
ATCCCGATCAAATCCCGGCTTGGCGCAAAGCCGTCGAACGCCTCGAAAAAGACCGGGCGTCAGGCGTGCTTCCCTCACTGCCAAACCTGAAAACCCCGGGTGCCGACCGTCGCCCAGACAAGCCATCGAAAACCCCTTGATCATGCTCCCGGCCATTCGCTTCGCCGATCGTCTCCAGCAACGCATTGAAAAAACCGGATCGCGGTTGTGTGTCGGACTCGACCCGCGCCCGGGCGATGGCGGCACATCCTTCGTGCGCAATTTCCTCCAACAAGTCGTCGAGGAAACCGCCGTCTGGGCTGCCGCCTTCAAGCCGAATATGGCCTACTTCGAGGCCATGGGCATCGAGGGGATTCAATTGTTAGAAGGACTGCTGGCAGGAATTCCCGCCGATGTGCCCGTGATTCTGGATGCGAAAAGAAGCGACATCGGAGAGACGCAGAAATACTACGCGCAGGCCTATTTTGGCGGATGGAATGTGGATGCGGTCAC
>CAIYYV010000072.1 GCA_903930425.1 Akkermansiaceae bacterium
AGAATTTCCCGGGGCCCGCCCTGCTCATCGTCGATGACGGTGAAAAACTCCACCTCGCCATCCACTGTGGCAGCGCCGCTCTTACAGCCGGGCTCAAGGCAGGCGACCTCCTCCGCGAACTTACCGCCATCGCAGGCGGGAAAGGCGGCGGCAAACCCGACCAAGCCCGAGGCGCCGCGCCGGACCGCGAAAAACTCGCGGACTTGCAAGCCGCGGCGGCAGCGATGTTCAAGGGATAGCCACTGAAAACCTGTCGGGCCCAGCACTAACGGCTTTCATCGGATGATTGTTACTGCAAAAGAACCGATGCCCGCCCTAACCGACCAACTCGCAGCCATCGACCGCCTTTCCGGCGCGTGCTTGCGGGAGGCGTTTGGCTGCCCAGCCACATGAATGGTTTGACGCCTGCCATTTTTCATGGCATTTTTAATGGCATGAGTTCTTCAGTCACCATGGATTCGGCGGGGCGGCTGGTCTTGCCGCGCAAGATTCGCGAGCAATTGAATTTGCACGGTGGCTCCCGTTTGAACCTTGAACTTGAAAAAGACAGCGTCCGCCTGGTGCCGATGCCGGAGGAGGAAGCGCGCATCGTGATGCGCAACGGCAGGCATGTCATCGAGACATCAAGTCCTCTCGGTGTGGGTGAAATCCGCAAGGCGATTCTCGCGGAGCGTGAAGAGCGATTGGTCAAATTGAGCAGCAAAAAATGATTGTGGCCGTGGACAGTTCGATTTTGATCGCCTACTTGCTGAGCAGTGATGACCAACATCACGCAGCATCGGTTTTATTGAAGAAGCACCGTCCGTTCGTTCATCGTTACGCATTGTCGGAGGCATTCAGCACACTTACGGGTGGCAAGCTGCGGTTCCGGTTGACTGCACGAGAAGCGACGGATCTGATGCGAGATGATATCTTTCCGAATGTTAGGATTACCGAACTCGACGATACGGAACTGCTTGAGGCGATGGCCTTATCGCAAGAACGCGGCGTTCGGGGTGGAGCCATCTACGATTTCCTTCATCTAAATGCCGCGCGCAAGGTGCAAGCCGCGCGGTTCTACACCACCGATATCAACGATTTCAAAGCCATTCATCGTCCGGGCGATCCGGAAATTTTTCATCTGTAATTCATCCACTACCACCATGTCCCTGCCCATCAAGCAAAAGTCCGCCTGCGCCTTTGACCAGATTTCCCTTGGGGAAGTGATGCTTCGTCTCGATCCCGGAGAAGGCCGGATCCGCACTGCCCGCCAATTCAGCGCGTGGGAAGGGGGAGGGGAATACAACACGTCGCGCGGCCTGCGCAAATGCTTCGGATATCAGACGGCCGTGGTCACCGCCTTGGTGGACAACGAGGTCGGGCGGTTGGTCGAGGACTTCATCCTGCAAGGAGGAGTGGCCACTGACTTCATTCAATGGCGTGCCGATGACGGCATCGGAAGAAGTGTTAGAAACGGACTCAACTTCACCGAGCGAGGTTTTGGCATCCGCGGTGCGGTGGGCGTGCCCGACCGCGGCCACACCGCTGCTTCTCAGCTCAAGCCCGGCGACATGGATTGGGACCATCTCTTTGGCACGCTCGGTGTGCGTTGGTTTCACACCGGCGGCATCTTCGCCGCTCTATCAGAAACCACCGCCGCGCTCACCGTGGAGGCCGTCAAAGCGGCGCACCGGCACGGAACGCTGGTTTCCTATGATTTGAATTACCGTCCGTCGCTGTGGAAGTCCATTGGCGGGCTTGCCAAGGCGCAACAGGTAAACCGCGAGATCGCGCAATACGTGGATGTGATGATTGGCAACGAGGAGGATTTCACCGCCTCGCTCGGCTTTGAGGTGGAGGGCGTAGATGCACACATTTCTGCGATCGAGACGGATGCCTTCAAGCGCATGATCGAATCCGCCGTGAAGGAATTTCCGAACTTCAAAGTGGCGGCCACCACGCTGCGCCGTGTCATCACTGCCACCCGCAATGATTGGGCCGCCATCCTCTGGCACGATGGGGTGTTTCATGAAAGCCGCAAGTATCCTGAACTCGAAATCCTCGACCGCGTGGGCGGCGGCGATTCGTTTGCTTCGGGCCTGCAGTTTGGATTCATGGAATTCAATGATGCACAGAAGGCGGTTGAATACGGGGCCGCTCACGGCGCGTTGGCTTCTACCACCCCCGGAGACACCTCAATGGCCACCCGCATCGAGGTGGAAAAACAAATCGGTGGCGGCGGCGCGCGCGTCGTCCGTTAGATTTTCCGGGTGGGCACCCACAGGCGCGGATTGTCAGGCCACGGGTGTCTCGGGTAGCGGCCGGCGACTTCCTTTTTCATTTGGGCATAGCCGGTGGCCCAGAAGCCTGTTAGGTCCCGGGTCATTTGCCAGGGTTTTTGGCCGGGCGTAAGGATGTGGACGAGCAATGGCACGCGGCCATCGGCGATGCACGGGGTCTCCCAGACGCCGAAAAGGTGGGAAACACGCACGGAGATGAAGGGGTCCTTGCCGGGCTCATAGGTGATTTTGGAGGAGGGCCCGTTCGGCAGGTTGAGGCGTTCCGGGCAATAGCGGTCCAATGCCGCGCGCTGCGCAGAACTGAGCCAATCGTGAAGCACCCGCCACACATTCGCCTCTTTGATTTCTTTGTAACTCATTGCCCCGTGACAAATCTGCGCCATGGCAGCGACACGGTCCGTGTCCGACCACTCGGGCAGGCCGAGCTCGGGCATGGCTTTTCCTAACAAGGTGAGCCGGGCCGTCCACTGCTCCACGGTGTGGTCCCAATTTTTCAAGACGAGTTCGCCCGAGAGCACGCGGCTGGCGAGGATTTCCGCCGCGGCGTCGGGGTTCACGCCTTGGTCGCTGTCGCGGGTTTCGAGAACGAGGTCGCGGAACCGGGATTCCTTGCGTGCGACAACCCGTCGGCGGGATTCATCCCATGCCGCAGTGTCAGTGACTGATAGATCCTCCGGAAACAATTCTGCGAGCCATGTCGGGTCGATGGCGGTGGCGCGGCGCAGATGAACGATGGTTTCACGGGCTTCCACTTCGGTGATTTCCGCGGCGACAAAAGCTGCGGCGTTTTTCACGCACGAATCGTCGTCGAGCTTGCCGCGGCGCTTGTCAACGAGACGGCAGGCCAAGGTGCCTTGGTTGAATCGCATCGCGAGTTGATCACTGAAACTCGCAAGCATCGCATGACCGACGGCGTCACGGCGGGCTGTGAAATCCACGGGTTGGCAGGCCCAACCAAAACGGGACGCGAGTGAGCAGAGACGCTCGAAATTCTGCGAAATTTCGCGTGCCGCACGACCCAGAATGCCAAGCTGCCCGCACCGCTGAGGATCGAAGCGCATCGCTTCGGCGGATTCAAACGCGCGCCATTCACCGGCAAAATCCGAGTCGTCGTCGGCGAATAAAAAATCCTTGCGGCCGATGCCGCCGTGTTTGCTGGCAAACACGCCCTCGCCCTGGACGGCGGCGGCGATGAACGCGGTTTCCGCCACGCACCCGTGCTCGTGACCGGCGAGCATCAGCCGTGAAAAGCGTGGCTCTAACGGAAGGGCCGCCATTTGCGCGCCTTCTTCCGTGAGTCTGCCTAACAGATCAAGTGCGGCGAGATCATGGAGCAGGTGTTCGGCGCGGGCGAGAGCGGCCTCGTGCGGCGCGTCGAACCACCGGAAATCCCGGATCTCCAAAACTCCGGAAGCCTTGAGCAAAAGCACCGCTTCTGCGAGATCCACTCGATGGACTTCCGGAGCATCAAATTCCGCGCGGCGGGCGTGGTCGGGTGCGCTCCACAGGCGGAAGGCGCGGCCGGGGGCGGTTCTGCCGGCGCGGCCGGCGCGTTGATCGGCGGCGGCGCGCGAGATGGGCTGGATTCGCAGCGTGTTGATGGCTCGGCGCGCATCGTAGCACGAGATGCGGGCAAGTCCGGAATCAATCACCGTGCAGACCCCTTCGATGGTCAGTGAAGTTTCTGCCACATTGGTGGCGACGATGATTTTCGGGCGCGGGCCGGGCGTGATCGCGGCTTCCTGCGCGCCGGGTGACAACGCGCTGTAGAGTGGAAAAACATCCCGCCCGCGGCTGATAGACCCTGATTCTAACAACTCGATGGTTTTGCGGATTTCATAGGTGCCGGGAAGAAACATCAGGATGTTGCCGGCATCCGGCAGGGCCACTGCCTCTCGGCACGCGGCCGCCATCTTTTCCCATACCGGCACTTCGCGCAGGGGGCCACCCTGGCGGTTGTTGACGGGCGCTCTATCAGGCCGATAGATGATCTCTACCGGAAACCTCCGCCCGCCCGCCTCGAGCGCAACGACCGGCGCGAGAAACTCCGCCAGCCCGGCGGTTTCGAGTGTGGCCGACATCACGACCACCCGCAGGTCGGCGCGAGTGCCCTCCTGCAAATTCAAGCAGCGTGATAGCGCGATATCCACCGCGAGACGTCGCTCGTGAAACTCGTCGAAAATCACGGCGCCGACACCATGGAGCTCCGGGTCATCTTGGATCCAGCGCTGGAAGACCCCGTCTGTGAGATAGAGCAGGCGCGTGTCCTCGCGGTATTTCGCATCAAAACGCACCGCGTAACCGACCTCGTGACCGAGGGTGGCACCGCGTTGTCGGGCCACCCAGCCGGCGAGCAGGCGGGCGGCGATGCGCCGCGGTTGGATGACCAAAATCATGCCGGTGATTCCAGCGTCTAGCAGAATTCCGGGAACAGAAGTGGATTTGCCGGAACCGGTCGGGGCTTTGAGCAGCACCCGGCAACGATCACCGGAAGCCACCGCTGCTTTGAGTTTTTCGGCGATTTCAAAAACAGGCAGTTGCACGCGCGAGGGTGTGTCTTGAAATCGCCCGTGCGGAAAGCGCAAAAGATCCGGCAGACACTCAAGGGGCCCAGTTCTCTGCCAGCGTGCGCTCGCCCGATGGGGTGCAACAGGGAAAGGTGTTATGCGGGATCACACAGCGCCTCAAATCCGCAAAACAATTTGGAACCGACGGGCGGCCTGGCGGGAAGCGGCGCATCATGGTCGAGGTGGTCCCGGCAGATCCGGAAAAAATCCTCAGGGGTTTTCGCTCGGCGCATTTGATATTCGAACGGGCCATCCAACCCGTGGCTGATATACGACAATGTTTTCTTCATCCGCTGCACGTGGGCGTTTGGATGAAATCTTCGGGATTCTCTCGCGATTTCCTCGTAGAGTTCCAGTACATAAACTAACAGATCATGGTGGCTGGGTGCTGGTGGTGGTGCCTGTTCGAAAACCGCGCGCAGCTGGGAAAAAATCCACGGGTTTCGGATGGCACCGCGGCCAATCATGAGTCCCGCCGCCCGTGATTGGCTGAGCAATGCGATGCCGGTGGACGTGTCCACGACGTTGCCGTTGGCAATGACCGGGCAGGGCATTGCGTCGACGGCCATTTGGATGCAGTCGGCATGCACCGGGCTTTGGTAGCGTTCCATCACGGTTCGGGCATGAAGCGTCAATCCGTCAATCCCGTGATTGCGAAAGATCCCGAGCAAGCCAGCAAACTCTCCAGCGTCCTCAAACCCAATGCGTGTCTTGACCGTGAAGCGGCCAGGAATCGCCTCCCGAAGTCCTTCTAACAACCGGTTCACGGCGTCTGGCTTGCGCAACAATCCTCCGCCCGCATTTTTGCGGCAGACGATGGGTGCCGGGCAACCGAGGTTGAGGTCGATTCCCGCAACCGGCAATTCCGCGAGTTGCCGTGCGGTCCGGATCAGGCTGGGCAGATCACCGCCGATCATTTGCGCAAAGATCGGCCTGCCGGTCTCATTCTCAACGATCGAGCGAAGAACATAGCGGTTGAGACAGGAATCCCGATGGACACGGAAATACTCGGTCACAAACCAATCCGGTGCCCCCCTCCGAGTGAGCACGCGTAGGAACGGGAGGTCCGTGACATCCTGCATCGGAGCCAGCACCAAGGCTGGCCGACCGGTTGGGAGAAGTTCTCGCATGGGCATTCGCTCAGCGCCGCCCCGTGGAATTCCGTTGACAAGTCGATTCCCGCAAGCATTGCTTTCAAGAAGTTAAACAACAACCGAGATCGAAGTGGAAAGCGATTTATTGCACACCGAAAAAATTCTGGCGGATCGGAAAGTCTTTTTTCTCGATCTGAAACAAAACAACCGCGGCATGGTCGTCAAGATCACCGAGGATGTCGGCGGCAACCGTGATACCATCATGGTGCCTGCTGAAATTCTCGGCGATTTTATCGCCGCTCTCACCGATATCAAGGCCACCGCAGACGGCCAAGAATAAGCGTCACCCGAACCGGTGCCGCTCTGCCCGGTTTCACAACAATTGGGTTTCTACCAGAAACCGATAGGTGCCAGCTCGTTCGATCAATGCGTCATGCGTGCCGCACTCGACGATTTGTCCGCGATTGAACACTAATATCCGGTCGGCATGGCGTACAGTGGAAAGACGGTGCGCAATCACCAGACTCGTGCGGCCCTTCATGAGGCGTTCCAATGCCTCGTTGACGAGCCGCTCGCTCTCGCTATCAAGGGCGGAGGTGGCTTCATCTAACAATAGAATGCGAGGATCTGCTAGAATCGCGCGGGCAATAGCAATGCGTTGGCGCTGGCCACCGGAAAGTTTGGTGCCCCTCGGGCCGACTCGCGTGTCAAAGCCCTCCGGCAGTTCGGTGATGAAATCACGGGCATTGGCGAGACGGGCGGCATCCTGGATTTCCCCGTGCGTTGCACCCGGTTTGCCGTATTCAATGTTCTCCAGAATGCTGCCGCCGAAGAGCAAAACTTCTTGCGGGACAATCGCGATTTGCGACCGGAGCGCCTGCAGCGCCAGGGTAGTGGCCGACCTCCCGTCAAATAGAATCTGCCCGTCCGCCAAATGGTTAAACCCTAAAATAAGGGAAAATACGGTCGATTTCCCGGCTCCGGACGGCCCGACAAGCGCCACCCGCTGCCCCGGTTCGATGATGAAATTCAAATCCTCCAGCACCCGCACATCCGGGCGCGACGGGTATTGGAACGACACGTGGTCAAAGGCAATGGATCCACCGAGCTTTGCCAGTGGGTCGCCGTCAGCACGCTCGGTTGGATTGTCTAACAATTCTCTGAGGCGGTCCGTGGCACCGGCCGTTTGCTGGAGCTGGGAGATGATTTCGGGGAACGCTCCGAGCGAGGCCCCGACAAAGATAGAGAAGAGGATGAACGAAGCAAAGTGGGTCCAACTGATTTGACCGGTGGCGAGCATTTTTGCGCCATACCACACCACGAATGAGATGGTCCCGAAGAGAGCGAAGATGATAAATGAGAGAAAGGCGGCACGCGTTTTGGCACCGCGCTTCGTGACACCGAGAAATCGTTCCAACGAGTCCGAGTAGCGAGTGCATTCGAAGGGCTCGTTCGTGTAGGACTTCACATCGGTGATGCCTTGGACGGTTTCCTCGATCACCGTGCCCGCCTCGGCCAACGAATCCTGCGCGGCCTTCGAGTAATCGCGCACTTTTTTACCAAAAAAAGCGATGGCCAGCACCACGATGGGCACACTGCCAAGCATGATCAGCGAGAGTTTCCACGAGGAAATAAAGATGAAGATCAAACCGCCTACCAAGACGACGCTTTGTCGGACGGCTTGAGGCACGGTGTTGAGGAGCGTGTCTCGCACCACACCCAGATCTGCCGCAATCCGGTTGCTCAGCGCGCCTGATCGTTGCTCATGAAAAAATGACATCGGCAATCGAACCAAATGCGCGAAAAGTTCACGCCTCAGACGATTGAGCGCCGCCTCACCCGAACGAATAAACCCCTGCACCCGGAAAAATGCCACGAATGCCTGCAACGCCAATACCCCGGAAAGTTGCAGAACTAACAGATTCGATCGTTGGAGAATGACCTGTGGATCAACGTGCTGGTGTAAGGCGTCTGAAGGATTGCCGACCAGTTCCTTCAAAAAATATGGAAACCCTAACGAAAGAATAGCCGTGAAAAATAACGCAGCCAATGACGGAAAAAAAACCGCCTTCTCTTGCATCAAATATCCAAAAATCCAACGCAATGCGGAAATGGATCGCTTCGTTTTCGGCGGGGACATGCCGCTACTGTATGGTGTGTTGAGAATAGATGCACGCATCGATTACCGAGAGAACCTCATCTAAAAATTCCTTTGGAGCTGCTCCGATGCGTTTTAGGTCTCGCGCTCGGAAATCGACGGACTTCATTTGTTCGCACATGACGAAGCCCGTTAGGCCCGACTCGCCCGGAACACCCACATGGAAGAGAGTCTTGAAAGCGAGAGGCCTTAAAACATGGATATGTAAAGGTTGAGGGTGGCAAGGGCCGTGAGAGCGTGTCGCAAATGCCTCTCGGAAGGGCAGACTTCGTACATGACCTTTGCATGGGACGCTTTTAGTCCGCTATGGAGGACCTTGGTAGGATAAACGTGTGAAAAAATCAATTCCGGGCAAAAATGGATGCGGCTCAGGTGAGGTCCAGCGAACTTAGACCACCGGAACCCGGCCGTTTCAACACGTGCAGGTAGATCATCGTGGTTTCGACTCACGCACGCTTCAGAGCGCCTCTTGCGATCACGGGCATCATCACCCGTCATTTCACATTCCAGCGAACCGGACTGCCCTATGCCCCCGCGCAGTGACGACCGATTGCCTGCATCCCCGAATGGCACAATGCCGGCAAGTTCATTCATCCCGTCCATCGACAATGATATATTCCGTTGGCGAGAATTCAAATTGCCACTAACGACAATGAGACAAACGGCTCTTTTAGCGACTCCTCCCACTCGCCTGTCAGCCGCGTCCTGTCAGCGGCGTCCTGTCAGCCGCGTCCTGTCAGCCGCGTCCTGTCAGCGAACTGCTCACGCCCCCCATGCAAATACATCGCAAATAACTCTTGCTGATTTCGCGAAAAGCGGAATCC
>CAIYYV010000073.1 GCA_903930425.1 Akkermansiaceae bacterium
GATGTGATCAAAGCTGAGATGATCTGGAGACGCACGATCCGCGAGAAGTTCGTCCACAAGACCGACAAGGCGCTCCCACCGGTGATCGCTCCCGCCCCGCTTGCCAGCATCCCCGGCACACTGTGCGCCCCAGCGCTCGCCGCGCAGATCATCGTTGATAAATTCGAAGACCATGTCCCGCACTACCGACAGTCTAACCGGTTTCGACGACGATTCGATGTGGACATCGGGCGGCAGACGATCAACTCTTGGAATCATTGCTTTGCCGACCACCTCTCCCCGATTGGTAAGGCGATCAAAGCCGAAGTGCTCGAGGCCACCGAACTCCAGGTGGATGAAACGCCCATCGAATATCTCAAACCCGGCCATGGCTCGACCAAGCTCGGCTACCTGTGGATCTACAACGATCCTCTAGGTAAGGCGTGCTATTACGACTGGCATACCGGACGCGGACATGACTGCTTGTTAGACTTTCTGGGCTATGACGAGGAAACCGGGACCATCGGATATGCCGGGGACATCCAATGCGATGGTTACAGCGCCTACTCGGCATTGGCGGCGCGCTTCACGAGCATCCGGCTGGCCGGTTGCCTCGCCCACATACGGCGCAAGTTTGTCGAAGCGATGGACTTGGCTCCTGACATCACGCTGCCCATCGTGATGCTCATCCAGCGCATCTACTTCATCGAGAAGCAAACCCGCTGGAGTAAGGCTCCGCCCGCCTGCCGCGAATTGATCCGCCGTGCCCGTTCCCGCCCCATCGCGGATGAACTACAGCGCCTGATTGTTGCGGCCAGGTCCTCCCATCTGCCACACGGCCCGTTGGGCTCGGCACTCACCTACGCCATCAATCAATGGGACAAGTTCCTCGTCTGTCTGGAAAACGGACGGTTAGAAATCGACAATAATCTAGCAGAGAACAAGGTTCGTCCGACGAAACTCGGGGCCCGCAACTGGATGTTTTTCGGCAATGCCGAGGCCGGGGTCAATAATGCGTTGTTCTACACGCTCATGGCCAACTGCAAGCTCCAGGGCCTGGACCCTGAGATGTATCTCACCGAGGTGATCAAGTGCCTTCCGCACAATGCGACCGCCGAACAAGCAGCCGAATTGACCCCGGCCCGCTTTGCCGCCGAGCTCCGCGCTCGCGAGCAGGCAGTCGCCTAACAAACGTCTCGCCGCCCAGCGGGCTGGGGGACGAATTTAGGACGCTTACCTTCGTCGGACAAGTTGAAGCAATCCATTGACGGCTTCGATGGCTGCTGAGGTCGTGTAGTTCTCGAAATAGCCAAGAATGCTGTCAATATGTCGTTGAGGGGTAACCGTCCTAAACGCCCCCCTAGCCCGGGCCGTGCAATCTGCTAGTCTCCGGCCATGTCTTTCGCAAAATCACCGTGAAGCAACACGCCTTCACACGTTGTTGCGGTCCCCTGCTCCGCTTGCCGGTCTGGTTCGTGGATAATGTGGTCACGACCGGCACCACACTGAAAGCCGCGCACCTCGCTTTCGGAACGGGCGATGGACTCGTTTTTGCCGATGCCTCGTCCTATTCGCTCATTCGCACCTGTGACGTGATCCCCTGATTCTGGCCATTTTCGCCCCGTTCAATGCTAGGAAATTGCTTTCCCGGTGAAGGCCGTTGGAAGAGCCGGTGGCCGGACCGGAAGCCGGGGAAATGGGGGTTGCATGTGCGTGGCGCACGCGGCGGTCGTGTGCAGTGGCATGCGCAATGTTCCGGTCCCGCTGGATTTCGAAGGCACCTATCTGCGGATGGATACCGGGGCAACAGCGGGTGCATTTCCCGCGGACTGGGCCACGGCCCCTTGGATCAACCCGTTTTTCGGTGGCGTGGATCTTGGCAACAGCCCGCTGCTGAGACCGGTGATCACCGGTACGAGTCAGGTCGTCAACCTGCCGCTGGGTGACTACGTCGGCAGCATGAGCTATTTCGCGGGCGGCGAAAGCGGATCCACCACTCACGTCGGCGATGCAGTCGGTCAGTTCGTATTGGGTATGCCGGGCTATATGGGCTTCGTGTTCAACACTGCCGCGGGTGCGCCCGACCAATATGGTTGGCTCGAACTGGAAATCAGCAACACCGGATCCGGAAAAATCATCGCATGGGCGTATGAAGACTCAGGCGGCACGGCGATACAGGTCGGTGCAGTTCCCGAGCCAACGAGCGCCGGGTTGTTTGGCGTTGCTTTCGCGTTGTTTGGTATCCGGTGTTGGCGGAGGAGACGGTGAGTCTTCGTGAACGAGGGGATGTTTGGCAGGCAAGATAGACTGCTTGCCAAAACGTCTTTTCGAAATGGATTGGAATCGGGGTGAGAGAAAGGTGCCGTCGCGCGGTGGAGTTGTCAGGATTTCAAAAAACCAGTTGGGGCTTCCCACGGTTGTTCTCACGGATGACCCGCCGCCACAGCACCCATCAGGTCAGTGGGGTCAGCGGAATGCGTGAACGCACGCAACTCGTCGACGTTCGCATAGGCCGGCATTGCGCTCAGGATGGACGCAGGTGGCTCGTGACGATCGACTGGTGACAATCAACCCGGGCCGCGAACGGCGTGCAGAGTTGGTTCTGTTTGCCTGATTCTCGTCGCGCCAAATTATGGCGCTTGTTCTTGTAGAGCGAGCCGGTAGAAGCGCCGCGGAACCACCGGGTCGTACGGGGTGGTGATAACAAGGTTGGCACCAGTCCCGATCCACACCGCGCCGATATCCCGCCAGGTTCCAGACGCCATGGTATCGGAATACTGGAGTTGATAACCACGTCCTAGCACCGACGCCTGAATGGTGAAATTCGCGCTGCCGTTGTGGATTCCCACTCCCGGTGCCACCAGCTCTGCGGCAGAAATGGGCACAGCCAGCGTCCTGAACGTCATATCCGATCCCGTGACCGTACCACCGACATTGGTGGCAGTCAGGCGGTAATGATATACTTGCCCCGGTAGCAATCCGCTGATGCTCGCACTGACATCCTGAGTTGTCGCGCCGTCGCTGGGTGTAAGAGTTACTGCGGCAGTGGTGCCGTAGGCGGCAGTCAAGCCGTATTGAAATTGAGCCGTGGTCGGAATTCCATTGGGGTTTGCTGTGCCGTAGAGGATGACTGATGACCCGCTGATATCGCTTGTGGCCCCGGTGATAAGCGTTGGACTTAGGACTGCGCTAGCAACGCGGAAACCGAC
>CAIYYV010000074.1 GCA_903930425.1 Akkermansiaceae bacterium
AACACCTCGGCGGCTTTCGGGTCGGCGAGTTGGAGGGCGTGCATGCGGTGGGTTTCACCGGACAGGTCGAAGGGATCGAGCCCGAGGCGCGTGACGGCCTCGCGTTGATCGGCGTCGAGTTTGATTTCGAGGCGCATCCACGAGCCGTCTTCCATGCGAACATAGCCGCCTCGGGCGGCGACGAGTTGGCGGATTTGGATTTTGGATAGATTGATGCCTTGGACATCGATGACGATGCGGAGGTCGAACCAGTCAATATCTTGGCCGACGACTTCGAAGCGGACGGAGGCGGTGACGGGGTCGGCGAGGATCGATTGGAGGCGGAGGTCGATATCGAGTTCGATCTCCTTGGGCATGGACTTGATCCAATCCGCGAATTTTTCGGGGAATTGTTTGGTGATTCTGGATTTGAAGGCGAGCAATTTTTCATCGTAGGACAGCCCCATATCCTCGAGGATGGGGGGGACTGGATAGAGGGCCTCGCGGGCGAAGCGGAGGAGTTGTTTTCCTTTGACCGGGTGTTGTTCGGCGAGTTCCCAGCCTTCTTTGGTGAAGCGTTCGGTGCGGCGGCCTTTGATTTCGATGGCGGTGACGTCGATGACGAGGTGCTCGGTTTCAGCGGCGGTGAGGCCGGCGACGAGCTTCATTTCGAATTTCGGTTTCAGTTCGAGATCGACGACGCGTTTTTTGAGGGACTCGGGGAGGGACGCGCCGATTTTGCGGAGGAATTCGACGCCTTCGAGTGAGTCGATGACGCGCTGTGGGATGAGATAGCGGGGCATGACATCGGTTTCCTCGAGCCAGCGTGGGGGGCCGGGGAAGACGGTTTCATCGGACTGATAGAGTTCCTTGCGACCGGGGAGGAGGCGGACGGAATTGGAGACGGATTCGCCGCTGGCGGTGACGAGTTGCAAGGCGAAGCTTTTGGGATCGTATGGATCATCCTCGCAGACCCAGCAGAGGGCGTCGTTGACGACTTTGAATTCTTTTTCATCGAGGTTGACGATATAGCCTTTGAGAGCGGGTTGGCGGAAGACCCGGTTCATGAAGCGGCAGGATTCCTCTTGGTCGAAATCGAGGGTGGTGTCGCCAAATTTCCGATAGAACGCGAGGAAGTGTTCCCAGAGGGTTTGGCTGGGGGCGTCCATGAGCAAGGCGCCCTCGTGGTGGAGATTGACATAATGTTCGATGTCATTTTTCTCGCGGAGTTGGAGCCAGGATGAGGATTTGGCGTCTTTGATTTCGACGCGGGCCTCATTGATGGTGGCGACGAGGCGGAATGCGACGGTGAGGGGTTCGTCCTGAGGGGGACGTTCGTTGATTTGTTCGATGCGGTCATACCACGCGGCGACTTCGCGTTCCTGTTCCCAGTCCGCCATTTTCTTTTGGACATGGCCGAGGTCGGTGATGACACTCATGAACTCCGGATAGGGGAGTTTTTTCTTATAGAATGCGTAGGCAATGTAGTTCCAGAACTCGAGGATATCGCCGGGAGGGATGGGCCAGAGTTCGAGGGGTTCGTAGGTGGTGATTTCCCAGCGTGGGCTGATGCGGACCATGTCATGGTCGTGCAATTCGCCCTCGATGACGTAGCGGCGGTAGCGTTTTTCGATTTTGGTGACGAAGTCCGCTTCCGAGTCGTCGAGTTCGCGGCCGAGTTTTTCTTCGATGATATCGAGGACCGGGGTGTCGTCGAATTCGTTAGGGGATTCGGGAAGGTCTTCGCCGCGGTGCATGCGTTCCATCATGGTGGCATACTGGCAGGTGCCGGCGATGAGATCGTCCTCGGCGGTGCAGGATCCGAACCATCGGTTGCCTTGGAGGCGGAGGCTGGTGCGGAAGGTTCCGGATTCGTCTTCGACGCGGCCCTGGATGAACAGGTGGTTGCCAAAGATCTGGGTGACGGCACCATCTTTTTGCAACATTTCTCCGCGTTTCCTGGCTTCTTCTGGGAAACTGTTCAGGAAATTCAGGGTGGCTCGGTCTGGATTCATCGCGTCTGGAGTGGGAGGGTGCCCGAAAAGCGACGCGCGCGGCAAAGGACCGCGCACACGAACGAGCGGGGCACCACTCTAGGCTATGGGTTTTCGGCAAATCAATAAAAACATGAAGGTTTTTAAGGAATGTTGTGAGGCATGGTCCGTGACTTTTTGGGATTTCGGGGTTTACTCGGAGGCATGAGAGTCCGGTATTTGATCTTCCTTCTGGGTTTTGCCTTGGTTGTGGTGCTGGGTTATTGGTTGGCGGCCACGGCGGTTCCGCGGCGGGTGGTGCGGGCGGATTCGTCGCAGCTTGAGGAATCGGTCGGCCTCAAAGAGGGAGTGGATGAGATGCTGCGTGAGGAGCGGCGTGGGAGGCGGGTTACGGGGCGGGTGATTGACATAGAAGCGATGGAGGAGGGGGCGCTTGAGGGTGAGCGGGTGTTAGTGTTCAAGGATCCGTTAGCGATGGCCGGTTATTTGGCAAGGATGGGCGGGCGAGTTCGTTTGCTGGGTCGGTTGGATGCACTCAATGCGTTGCGTGTCGGGTTTTCCGATTACGCGGATCTGTTAGCCACGCTTGAGGGTGATGAGAGCGAGTCATTTTTATTTCCTGTGAGCGCGCCCTTTCCGAGTGAGGGCGGGGTGCAAGCCGGGGCGGTGGCGTTGGGAAATCATTTGCGGGATTGGCTGGGCATTACGGGGGATAATTCGGATTGGGGTCGCGGGGTGTTGATTGCGATTTTAGACACCGGGGTGGCTGCGAGTTCTGCATTCAAAAGTGATATTCGATCGATCAATCTGGTGGATTTGCCCGCCGATCTTTCGAATCAGAACGGTCACGGCACGGCGGTGGCCTCGGTTCTCATTGGGGGAAATTCGCTGACGCCCGGGGTGGTTCCGGGGGCGAGTATCGTGTCCGTGCGGATAGCGAATGAGAGCGGGCAATCGGACAGTTTTTTATTGGCGGCGGGGCTTGTATCGGCGGTGGATGCGGGGGCCCGGTTGATCAATGTTTCGATGGGCAGTCTTGGGGACAGCGTGCTGGTGCGGAACGCGATTCAATATGCCCTCGAGAGGGGTGCGTTGATTGTTGCGGCTGCGGGCAATTATGGTGCCGATTCGATGTCCTATCCGGCGGCCAATGCCGGGGTGATCGCGGTGGGGTCGGTTGACGCCTTGGGGAATCACCTGGATTTTTCGAATGCCGGGGAGTCGCTTGCCTTGGTTGCGCCGGGATATGGGATTTATGCCGCATGGACCGGCGATCAGGCGATGAGTGTGTCAGGCACCTCGTTCAGTGCGCCGATTGTGGTGGGTTCGATTGCCGCGATCATGACGCAATCGGGGGCGGGCAATCTCACGCCATCGCAGGCCTATCAGCAGCTTGTTTCGTATTTGAATGACGGAGGGGTGGCGGGCAAGGATGACCAGTTAGGGGCGGGCATGCCGGACATTGGTCGCGTGTTGAATGCTCAGACTCCGGGGATTTATGATGCGGCGGTGGCGTCCAGTCGCATTCTTGGGCCGGATGCGGGGCATCCTTATGGCCAGGCGGAGATCTTGATTCAGAATCGCGGCACGGAGCCGCTGATCAACAGTGAGGTCAGGGTCAATGTCGGGGGAGGCGTGGTGGTGATGAACATCACCTCGCTGGCACCCAATGCCGTGCAGACCGTTTGCGTGCCGATTTCCCAACCGGCCACAGCGGTTTCGGCGAGTATTTGTGTGGATGCGCAGGTGGTGATTTCCGGTGGCTATCAGGATGCAAAGCCATCGAATGACCGTCGTGTTGAAACCTATGTCAAGGGGGTTGCGCCGTAGTTTTCCGCGCGGTCGAAAATGTTAGAAATCATGGATCCGTTAGGATTCGATAGTTGAGGTGAGGCCCGCTTCGCGAAACGGTTTTGGGGTCATGCCTTTCACGTCCTGGAAAACGCGGGTGAAATAGCTCTGGTCGCAAAAACCGCAGAGGATAGCGATTTCCGCGAGCGACAATTCGGTGTCGCGCAGCAGGTCGCAGGCGAGGTCGACTCGGAATTGCCGGAGCAATTCGGTGAAGGTGCGGCCGGTGCGTTCCTTGAGCAAGCGCGAGAAATGGCTTGGGGAAATCCCCGAGTGGCGCGCGGTTTCGTCACGCGAAATGTCGCGGTGCACATTCAGGCGCATGAAATCCAGCGCTTTCCCGATGAGCAGGGGTGGCGTGAAATTTTTTTGTCGTTCCAGGGTTGCGATCACATGTTCCAGCACTTTGCGGAGCCAAGCGGCCAGGTCCTCGTCATCATGGATGGATGCCAATTCGGTGAGAAACAGGAAATTGTAACCGAGCACTTCGGATTGCACGGCTCCGGCCTCGACGGCCGCGCGTGAAATCATCACCACCAACTCTAACAGAAGTCCCTTAAGCAGGTCGCTGCGTTCCTCGCCGGCGCTGTAGATGTGGACGAGGACATGGTTGATGATGCGGCGTGCCTCGCCACGGTCGCCGCGGCGGATGGCTGCGAGCAAGGCGGGTTCCTGGAGCAGGTAGAGTTCGCGAATGCCGTCATACGGGAGGTGTTTGAGCAGGGGAATAGCGGGAAAATCGTTCATGGGAGCATGAGGTGTTCGATGTAGCGATCCTCGAAGCGGTCGGCGAGGTTCAATTCGATGACTTCCACGTGGCCGCGCAGATTTTCCATTTCGTCGAGGGAGGATCGGTCGACGAGAGTGAGGAGGGCACCGGCGAGTGAGGTGTTGCCCATGATGCGGACCCGGTGGGTGGGGATTTCGGGGAGCAGTCCGATGCGGATGGCGTGGGCGACGTTGAGGTGCATTCCGAAGCCGCCTGCCAGATAGATTTGGCCGAGGTCCGCTGCGCGGATTCCCGCAGTTTCTAACAAGACCTCGACACCGGCGCCGATGGCTGCCTTGGCTTGAAGCAGGAGCGCAACATCGACCTCGCTGATGCGCAGCGCGTGATGATTGGGGGAGGCGTCGAGGAGGAGTGCGCGGCCGGGGGGGGCGTTGAGGCGGTGGGCATCGGGGATGAGGTTCCATGCCTCGGTGACGAAGCGCCCGTTTTCATTGAGCAGGCCGGATTGGCGAGCGGTGGCGAGAAAATCGAGGTAGGCGGAGCCGCAGAGACCGTTCGCCTGAGAGAGGGGAGAGGCCCCGATGGTTTCGGTGGTGAGATGGAATGGATGGAGGGAAAGATGCAAGCTGCTGACGGCACCCTGGTGAGCGCGGGTGCCGCATGAGAGGCCGCAGCCTTCGAAGGCGGGGCCGGCGGCGGTGGCGCAGGCGGTCAATTTGCCGTCGTGTTGGAGGACGATTTCGCCGTTGGTTCCGATATCGATCAGGAGGCTGGGAGAAGAATCAAAGAGCAGGCCGCTGGCATAGATCCCGGCGGTGATATCCGCGCCGATGTAGGCCGCGATGCCGGGCAGGAGTTGGAGCGGGGTGTCGGGCGCAAGGCCGTCCGCGTCTAACATCATCTCGCGGGCAGTGACTTGCCGGCTGGTGATGAAGCGCGGGGTGAATGGGGCGATGCCGAGGGGTGACGGATCCGCGCCGACGAGCAGGTGCAGCATGGTGGTATTGCCGGCGAGTGCGCCGCCAGCGATTCTTTCTAAGGGCCGGCCGGCGAGTTTGCAGGCGCGAAGCAAGAGTGGCAGGAGGGTTTCGGCCACGATGGCGCGTTGCATGGCGGCGAGGGATTCCGGATTGCGTGCGGCGTCGATGCGGGTGACCACGTTGTCGCCGAAGCGGATTTGCGCGTTGAATGCGCCTGCTCGTGACAGGACGTTGCCGGTGACGAGGTCGACTAACAAAACGACGACGGTTGTGGTTCCGATGTCGACGGCGAATGCGGTGTCGCGTTGGCCGGGCACGGGTGCGAATAGCGGTTGATGTGCGTAGGGCACGGCGATTTCGAAGGACTCGCCGACTTGTGGTCGGTGTTCGTTGCGTGAACGCGCCGGGATGCGGACGGATAGATCACCGGTGAGCCGGGAGCGGCACGCCTGCACGGTGGCGGGCGCGTGGTGGGTGTGCTGCAGGGTGGTGAGTGAACCTTCGAGCAATACGACTTCGCAGCCGCGGCAGAGTCCGCGTTGGCCGCAGCGGGTATTGAGAGGCAGGTCGTGATCGGCGAGCGCATCGGCGAGCGAGCGCGGGGTGTTCGCGTTCACCGCGAGTGTGCGGGACTCGCCGGATTCCAGCACGACATGCAGATGCGTCACCTCACTCATGGGGACGGGAGTGGGGGGAGCGCCGTTTCGGCACGCATGATGGAATCATCAGGGGACTGGCCGAGTTGTTCGCCAGGATCGATGATTTGGAAGCGTTCGGAGTCCCAGTGGCCCCAGAGCAAATCGCGGAGCAACGAGGGATCCCCCTGAAGGTGTTCGAATTTCCAACCCAGCCAGTCCGCACATTGTTGCGCGTATTGGGCTTCGGTTTGGGCCTTGTCCGTGCCGAGGTCGAGATAGGTGGTGGTATCATGCATCGATAATTGCTCGCGTTGCGACTCAATGAGGAACTCGACATCGTCCGGGTCGAAGCGGGATGAGAGGTCGGCGCGCATGATTTCAAACATTTCGGGACCAGGCACCCGGCGGGCGCGATTCCATCCGGGCGTGTAGTAATAACAGGTAGGGCAGCGCCGTTGGTGTGCGGCATAGGCTTCCTTGCTTCCCATGAACAAGGTGATGCAGTCATGGGCACGCGGAATGACCAAGCGATGACGCAGGGGGCGAAGCCCGACCGTGCCGCGGCCGCACAGCCCGTAAGCGAGCACGACCGCCTCGATGTCGGTGCGGGCATCCACCGCGTCGAGATTTTCCTGCAAGGTGGCGCGGAGGAGATCGGGTTTGTCGTGCAGGCCGATCTCAAAGAACCGGGTTTCCGCGATGTGGGATGCCCCTTGGGAGTGGAGGGCGATCTCCGCGTCTAACACCTTGCAAGCGAGCAAGGCCACTCTGGGTGCGGGAGGCGCGGACGGATGCATTTCCGATCGGTCCATCTGTTAGAAAAGGGTGAGGTCGGTGATGGAGAGGCGGGTCGATGGCGACGGTTTACGAATTGCGGCTGAGGTAGCGTTGGATGCCGAGGACGGCTTTACGGGCGTCGCGGACGGCATGGACGACCAAGGACGGGCCGCGCACGGAGTCGCCGCCGGAGAAGACGCCGGGGATGCTGGTCATTTGGTTGGCATCGATGACGATGCCGCCCCAGTCGTTCGTTTGGATTTCGGCAAGGTCGCTTTCGGGAGGGAAGGGGACAGGGTCGAAGCCGTAAGCGCCGATCACCCAATCGGCATCGACGGTGGATTCGGAGTTCGGGACGGGTTGGGGTTTGCGGCGGCCGCTGGCGTCTGGGGCACCCAATTCCATGCGGGAGCAGCGGACGCGGGCGACGGAGCCGGACGGGCCGGCTTCGATAGCGATGGGGTTGGTGAGGAAGTGGAACTCGGCCCCCTCTTCGAGAGCGTTGGCATATTCTTTGCGGCTGCCGGGCATATTGGCGAGGTCCCGCCGATAGAGGCAGAAGGCGGCGCTGGCACCGGCGCGGACGGCGGTGCGGAGGCAATCCATCGCAGTGTCACCGCCGCCTAACACCGCGACGCGTTTGCCCTTTACATCGATGGGTGGGGTGTCGAGCACCGGGAAGTCGACATTTTTTTGGATGAGGAATGGGAGTGCTTGGACGACGCCGGGAAGGGATTCCCCTGGGAGGCCAAGGGGTTTGGCTTGTTGGGCACCGAAGGCGAGGAACACCGCGGCATAATCGCGCCGCAAGTCACTCAAGGAAACGTCCCTTCCAAAGGCCGACTCGAGGCGCAACTCGACTCCGCGTTGTTGCAAAATTTCGATACGGCGGGTGACGATGGGGTGTTCGAGTTTGAAGGCGGGGATGCCGTTGACGAGCAAGCCGCCGGGCAAATTTTGGCATTCGAAGAGGGTGACGGCGTAGCCGAGGACGGCCAATTGGTCGGCGGCGGCGATGCCCGCAGGGCCTGAGCCGATGACGGCGACGCGGAGGCCGTTGGGTGGGGCCTGCGTGACCTGATGCCCGAGTTTTTCGAAGGCGTATTCGTTGATGAAGCGTTCGATGGCGCCGATGGTGACGGGTTCCGCCTTGCCGTTGAGGATGCAGGACCCTTCGCACAAGCGTTCCTGCGGGCAGACGCGGGAACAAATTTCGGGCATATTGCTGGTGGTGCGGGACAGCAGAGCGGCATCGACAAACCGGCCTTCTGCGGTGGCGGCGAGCCATTCGGGGATGCGGTTGTGGAGTGGGCAGCCTTCGACGCAGGATGGCTCCGGACATTGGATGCAGCGGCTGGCTTGCTCGCGCGCTGTTTTTTCGTCATACAGCGAGTAGATTTCGAGAAAATCCGCGACCCGTGCAGCGGCGGAGCGCTTCGGGGGATCGACCCGGTCGAGAGTGGCCCAGGTGTGCTTCGGTTGCCAATGGATGGGAGGGTCGGTGTTCATATTGTGCACCCACTCCATGCAGCTTTGAATGCATTGTCTCAGGCTTGAGTTGAGGTTATTGGAGGATGGCGGCGACGGCAATTCTTAATTCATGACGGATGGATTATTTCGTCGCATGGCTGATCCAAAGGCTTGCCATTGTGGGCTGAGTCTCCACACTTGGCTCGAAAATTCTTATTGATTCCACCTGCAACCATGGCCGCCACTGACACCCTTCCTTCGCTCCAGACGCTTCCTTCCGACCAACTACGAGCCCTTCAGTGGCGATTTGCCGACCGCTATGATCTGGCGATGATTGTGCAATCCGTGCGTCCGATTGCCCGCGGGCCGGTGGCGCGGCTTGTGGCACAGGGCGGGCGCAACACGCATGAATGGACGGCGGAAAAAAACGCGCTGTTAGCGATTTATGATGAATCGGGCATCACGGCCGCGTTTCTCAATCCGGAATTTGGGGGCTTTATTGAGGGGCCGAAGAATCTCGCGCTTGCCTTGGTGGCATTTGAGCTTTCCTGGGTGGATGCGGGAGCGGCGACTTGCAGTTTGGCGAGCAATCTTGGGGTTGCGCCGATTCATGAACGGGGCACCGCAGAGCAGGTGGCGCATTACATGCCCTTGGTCAGTCCGCCCGGGCCGGGGGATTCGCGGGAGGCGACTCGTGTGGCCTTTGCGCTCACCGAGCCGATTCCATTTGTGGGGGTAGAGACGGGATTATTGAGTGGGAAGATGCGGATTGTGGAGTGGGAGGATGGGAAGGAGCCGATGCTCCACATTGACAAGCGCGGGCGCTTCATCACGAACATGGATTTTGCGAACGTGGTGACGGCGGCGGTGGATTCGGCGGATCCACGCATCAAGGGGAGCTGCATTGTCATTCTTGAAAAGACGGATCCCGGGTCATGGGATGCCGGGGTGCCGACTCGCAAAATGGTCCATCAACTTTCCTCGACCTGTGATCCGGTTTTCAATCTCAAGGTGCCCGCGTCGCGCATTGTCGGCGGTTACACGGTCAAAGATGGCGTCATCATTCCGAACTTCAGTCATGGAGAAATCATTGAAGCCGTCTTCCGGCGCACCCGAGTCACTGTCGGGCTGATGACATCCTCCAAACTGCTCTCTGCGATTGAGCCGATCATTCGATATCAGCGGAGCCGTTTCCGGGGTGGGGAAACGGGCACGCCGGGATCGCCGCGTTATGATCTTGGCCTGCAAACCAAACAAGATGTCCTGCATCGCCTCATTGATGTGTGGGCCACGGGCGAAGCCGGAGCGGCGCTTGGGTTTGAAACCGCGCGCCTTTTTGATCGTTTGGATCCGCTCGACCGCGAAAAAGACCGTCTATTTGCAGAGCAAGGGATCAGCGGGCGCGGGGTGCTGAAAGCCTTTGCCCGCATTCAACAGGACGCCATTGATTGCGTCACGCTCCAACGCCAGCCCGAGGCGGGGCGCGACCAAGCCCGGCTTGATTTGTTAGAATCCAATCCACTCGTGCAGTATGCCATTCTTGATGCGCAGGCGAATGTATTTTGCCCGGCCTGCAAACTTTGGAACACCGGTTATGGTGCCACGGTGATGCGCGAAGCTGTGAGTCTGATGGGCGGCTACGGCATCACCGAAGACTGTCCCGGATTCCTGCCGCACAAGTGGATGGACGCCCAGCTTGAAGCGACCTACGAAGGACCGGAAGCGGTTCAGCGGCGTCAACTTTCCGTCACGATGACTTCGGGTCTTTTCCTTGCGCAGTTTGAGGGATGGATCACGGATCTCGAAGCCCTCCAAGCACCGGGCAGTGGGGCCTGCATCACGGCTTCCGCCATGCGGCTCTGGTTGTGGTCGCTGCGCCACTTGCAAAACGCAACGGATGTCCATGGCGCAAAACTCTATCAATCGAATCGGCAGGGCGTCACCTTCCCTCTCACCGATGCGCTTTGCTGGTTGATGGCTTCACGCCAGCAAATTTTGGACACGGTTGAGCTCGGGCGTTCCGGGGCTGCGGACCCGTCAGTAGCCGATGAATTGCCGGGCACGCTCGCGTTTTTCATGGATCTCTGCCAAGTTCAGGCCGCCCGCGCAGCTGGGGAAACCGCCCGCATCTGCAGCGAGTTGGTGTTAGGGTATTTGGCGAAGCCGGCGGTTGCCTGTGCCTGTTGCGCGGATGCGGCTCCGGGTGTGGATGCCACCGCCTTGCAAGCCTTCTCAGGTCATCGTGCCCGATTGGATGCTTGTCTTTACGGTTTCCGTCTTGCCAAAGACCGTGCCGCCAATGCCCTCACCAGTGTCATGATCCCTGAAGCGCTCGACTATCCGGTTTAAAAAAATCTTCCATCTTCTAACGGAACGATCTGAATCCACTCTCGCATTTTTTTGCTGCTTCTCATGTCTCTAGTTGCTGACACCGCCCCTGATGCCATGGATCGTCCGCGCATGGACGCCGATATCGTGTGCGTGGGTTTTGGTCCGGCGGCCGGCGGTTTTCTCACGAAGCTCGCGGCGGCTGCGTTTCACCCGGATGGCAGTCCTGCCCTTGAAAGCCCGTCGATGCCGGGTCTGCCGTTGCAAGTCATGTGTTACGAGCGGGCCGATGACATCGGCTTCGGTGTGTCGGGTGTGGTGACCCGCGCGAAAAGCTTGCGTGAATCGTTCCCCGGGTTGGATCCGGATCAAATTCCGATGGCCGCAGCGGTCACCGGGGAAAAAATCATCTATCTGCTAGATCCGGTAGGTGTCAGCCGTCGTTCATTTGTTTTGCGCGCTGCGGACAAGGTGATTCGTGCTCTTGGTGGGGTGTTCGGATTGCGGCACGACGCCATCGCGCTTCCATGGATTCCGCCATTTTTGAACAAGCATGGCGGGCTTGTGCTCTCGATGGGTCAGTTCACCCAATGGGTTGGCAGCCAGGTCATGGCCACCGGAGCGGTTCAAATCTGGCCCGGGAGCCCGGTGCGTGAGGCCATCATTGAGAATCAGGCGGTCACGGGAGTTAGATTGTTAGATCAGGGGGTTGGCAAGGACGGTTCGCCCGCGGAGGGATTCATGCCCGGTATGGAAGTGCGGGCGCCGCTCACGGTGGTGGCGGATGGGCCGGTGGGTGCCATTGGTCAGCAGTTGGATCTGCATTTTGGGGTGCCGGAGGGTCATCATCTTCATGATTGGGCGCTCGGGATGAAATTCGTGGTGGATCTGCCGGATGATTGCCAGTGGGAGCCGGGCACCGTATTGCACACTCTTGGATTTCCGGAGCCGGAGATTTTTGGATTTTTATATGTGCATCCTGGGCGGGTGGCATCGATGGGGATTTTCATTCCGTCGTGGTTTGATAGTCCGGTGCGCACCGCGTATCGTTATCTCCAGCATTGGATGATGCATCCGTATCTTTGGCGGCATCTTAAAGGCGGACGTCTGCGTTCCTGGGGTGCGAAAACGCTTCAGGAATCGGGTCGTCGCGGTGAACCGCTTCTCACTGGGGATGGTTTTGCGCGGATTGGTGAGGGCAGCGGTTCCACCAATGTGCTCACCAATTCTGGGGTGGATGAAGCCTGGGCCACGGGGGTCCAGCTTGCCGATGCGGTCATTGGTCTCATCCAAGCCGGTCAACCCTTCACGCGGGAAAACCTGGACGCCACCTATGTCAAACGCCGCCGCGAAAGCTGGGTGGGTGCCGAGGGTCGCGTTGCGGAAAAGGCACGTGACGGGTTCCAGCGCGGGGTGGTCACGGGGCTGTTTGGCACGATGCTTGCGGGTCTGACGAAGGGGGTGCTCTCGATGCCGGGGCGGCCCGGCGCGCCCCACACCCGGGTTCCCACATTTGAGAACTACTATGCGGGGCGTATTTCCAAGGAGGATCTCGCGCGCATCCGCAAGGACTGCGACACGAAAGGCATTGCCGCGAGTGGGGTGTTGATGGATCGCGTGGGTTGGCCGGAAATTCCGTTTGACGGTGAATTGTTAGTTTCCCATCAAGACGCACTGCTCATGGGTGGAAAGGTCCAGGCTCCTGCGGGTTATGGCGATCACGTGGGTTTTCTCTATCCGGAGGAATGTGAATCGTGCGAGAGCAAGATATGTGTCGAGATGTGTTCGGGGCAAGCCATCACTCCGAGTGAAAACGGCCGTCCGATTTTTGATCGGGAAAAATGCATTCACTGTGGGGCCTGTCTTTGGAATTGTGCCAAGGCCCATCCCCATCACCCCGAGCACGCGCTCGTCGGTTTTCAAGCCGGCGCGGGCGGGCTTCATTCGGCCGAGAATTGAATCCGTTGTTGGCCACTTCCGACTTGTTGGGCCGGCCAGAATTTGCAAGTTTCTTCACCCCATTGACTCCACACCATGTCCTACCAAATCATCGTCTGCGGCAGCCTGGTTCCCGACCCGTTGCAAACTCTCGAGCCCGTCACCGGTCCGCAGGGGCCGGCATTGAAAAATGAAATGATGTTGCCGTCGTGGTTGGATCCCTGGGCGGGACATGCACTTTACGAGGCCGCCCGGCTTGCGGGTCAGCATGCTGGCAGCAAGGTTTGGTTGGTGAGTTTGGGGCCCAAGGCCAAGTTGCAGCAGGTGATGATGACGGTGGCGCAGAAAGTTCCGTTTGAACTCGTTGCGCTCGATGGATCTGCCGGGGGCTTCACGGATGCTTCGGAAACCGCCGCCGCCTTGGCCGAGGCGATTCTGGCGATTCCGGGTCTGGATTTGACCAAGCTTCTTCTTTTTGGCGGGTGGGAAAGTGCTTCCCGTGGTGCCGGAGCGACGCTGCAGATTGTCGGTGAGCGTCTCGGTATCACCGATCAATTTCAAGGGGTGGATTCGCTCACACTCGAAGCCGATGGCAGTTTGCGCATTCTGGAACGCGTGGAGGGCGGCAAGCATCAAGTCTCGGTTTGCAGTGCTCCGCCCGCCGTTTTGGGTTGGGCCACCGGCAGTTTGCCGGAGCCCCGCAACAATCCACAGGTCGGCATGGCCAACATGCGTGGCATCATGCCCGCCCTGCAAAAAGCCAAGCCCTCGCCGGTCAGCACGGGCGACATCACCTTTACTTCCGTCACGCTGCCCACGCAAACCCGCACCACTCAGGTGATCAAAGACGCCTCGCCCGAACAAATCGCCGCGGACATTGTTGCCTGGATCAAGGGCGGATAAAGATGACCTGACCGATCGATCCGATTGAACCGAACCCTTTTCATTTCTAACACCTCTACTCCATGAGCATCCTCTTTCTCGCCCATACCGAACCTGACGGTACCCTTGCCAAGTCCGCGCTTGAGTCGTTAGCGGCCACCGTCCAACTCGCCCAGTCCCTTGGCACGCCTTTCACTGTCGGTCTTATCGGGGAAACGCCCGGCCCGGCCGCAGATGCGATCGCCACGTGCGGCGCTCAAAAGTTTCTCACCGTTTCCGGCCCGGAATTTTCCCAAGCCAGATATGCCACGGATGCGGCGGCGGCGGAAGCGCTCTGTCGTGCGGCGGCGGCCACCTTGGTCACGGCGCCGGCGACTTCCCGTTGGAACCGCGTGTTGCCCGGATTGGCTCACCGGCTTGGAGGGCGTGCGGACACCCATGTCACCGGGGTTGGTGTTTCTAACGGACAACCCTGTGTTTCGCGCTGGTTTTACCGTCAGCGCATGGAAGCGGTTTTCACGCGAAGCACGCGTCCGTGGATTCTCGCGCTTGAGGGAGGCATTGCCGCGCCTTGGCAGGGTGCCGCCGGCACGGCCCATCCCGACGCGGTTGCCGTGACGCTCGCCGCGCCGCGCACACAAGTCACCGGATTTGAAGCTCCGGCCGCCGATCAGCAAACGATCCGACCCGACGCCGAGTTGCTTTTTGTGACGGGCGCGGGTTGGACGAAAAAGCAAGCGGATGGTGAGGTGAAAGTGGCCGAAGCGGAAACCCTCATCCGGGAGTTTCTTCGCCTGTCGCGCTCGTCGTTGGGCAGCACCAAATCGCTGGTGGACCTCGGCGGTGAAGGGCAATCGGTTCTCCCGTTTCTCAGCCACCTCAACCAAATCGGCCAGACCGGTTCGACCCCGCGTCACGCCAAGGGGCTTTCCACCTGCTGTCATGGTGAGGAGCCTCACACCGTCGGATGGAGATTCATTGGCGAACGCCGCGCCATTTCGTTAGATGCCAATTGCGGATGGGCCCGCGGCAAGGCCGACATCCTCTACGTCGCCGATGCCTTCGCCGTCATGGCCAAGGTCAATGCCCTGCTTGCACCTTGACCCTCATGGCGTATTTGGCAGAGCGCGCGTATGAATTGATCGCCGCCGCGAACGGGCGAGGCCGATTGGCGCATGCCTTCCTCATCAGCGGCGCTCGCGGGTCGGGAAAGGAAATTCTCACTGCGCGCATCATCCAACTCGTCGGCGGCACGGCGTCCTCCGGGGCGTTTGATTTGTTTGGTGAACCCGAGGCACCGCCACCGCCTCCACCGTTAGATGATTTGGAAAGCGGATGGGTGCGCGTGGTGCGCCCGCGGATGAAATCGCGGCGCATCGGGGTGGAAGAGATCCGCAACCTCGAGCGCACGCTGCACCTCGCCGCACCTGGCGGAGCGTGCAAGGTCGGCGTCATCACCGAGGCGGACCGCATGAACGATCAAGCAGCCAATGCCTTTCTCAAAACCCTCGAGGAGCCGCCGAACAACACTTTGCTTCTCCTCCTAACAGAAAACCCCCAACGGTTGTTGCCGACGATTCTTTCTCGCTGCGTTCGGATTCCGTTGTTAGGGGGCATGCCGTTGCTGGCCGACGGCGGGGCGGAGTTGATTGCTGCGCTCAACCGGGCGGCGATTCGCGGTTTTGGCACGCCGGTGGCGGCCTTGCATTTGAAAACCGCTTTTGTCACGTTTCTCACACGCTCGCGGGAGGCGGCCGAAGCCGCGGCCAAGGCCGCCGAAAAAGAAGAAGCCGCGACTTACCGGGATGCGACCGACGGCACTTGGTTGAAAGGGCGCGAGGAATTCCACAAGGCGGCTGCCGAGGCCGAGTATCTGGATTCCCGGAACCGTTTGATGGATTGCCTGATGGCCTGGATGGCGGATCTGCTGCGCCTGAAAACGCGGGCCGGCGGATTGGATTTTCCGGAGAGCGCGCCCGCGCTGCGGTCCATCGTCGAGGGGGAGACCGAATCCCGGTTGCTCAAGCGGATGGAGGCGCTTGATTCGTTGCGCCGCACTCTGGACACGAATGCCTTTGAGCCGCTGGCGATCGAGGTGGGTTTTCTCAAAGCCTTTGGCTGAGGAATTCCGTTAGGGTGTGAGTTCAGAGTTTGCGCATTTCGTCCTCGAGGCGCTCGGCGAGCCACTGTTTCATCATCGACTGATAGTTGAGGAAGCGGGAGCGGGCGATGCGTTTGATGCGCGAGAGCATGCGCGGGTCGAAGCGCAGGGTGATGGTGGTGGACTCGCGGGCATCCGCCTGGTGGACGGAGCTGACCATGAGGCGTGCGTCCAGTTCGTGGGATTCCCAGAACCTGGATTCCTCGGCTTCATCGGTGAACTCGGGGATATCGGACCAGCGGGCGATGACTTGCATGATGGGGATGAGTGGGAATGGAGAAAACTAACGGAACTCGGCATACTTGCGGTCGTAGAACTTGTGTTCGGTGTCGGCCATTTCGCGGGCGGCGACCACGCGGGTGGTTTTACCATCGGTCCAGAACGCGAAAAACAAATAGCGGTTGGCGACGGTGCGGCCGAGGGCGTAATAGCGGGACGAGCCATCGGACCGATCGTTATCGGGCAGGAAGCGCACGGCGAACGGGTCCTCAAACGCTTCTTCCAACTCGCGGGGTTTGATGTGTGCGAGGTCGAATTGGACGTCAATGAGGTCGAGTTCCATGGCGGCAGTGTGCGGATGAGTCGGAAAAGAGCAACAAAGACTTTGCGGTTTCAGAGGCTGTGACCCATGCGAGAACGCTTGGTTTCGAGGTATTTTTCGTTATGCGGATTGGACGGCAGGGCCAGCGGGAGTTGCTCGACAATTTCCAAGCCGTAGCCTTCGAGGCCGATGACTTTTTTCGGATTGTTGGTGAGCAGGCGGATGCGCCGGAGGCCGAGGTCGCCGAGGATTTGAGCGCCCATGCCATAATCGCGGAGGTCCGGGGCAAAGCCGAGTTTTTCATTGGCCTCGATGGTGTCGAGCCCTTGTTCCTGGAGTTTATAGGCGTGGATTTTGGCGGGCAGGCCGATGCCGCGGCCTTCTTGGCGGAGGTAGAGGAGCACGCCGCCATCGCGGGCGATGAGTTCGAGGGCCGTGGCGAGTTGTGCGCCGCAATCACAACGCCGTGAGTGAAACACATCGCCGGTGAGGCATTCGGAATGCACGCGCACAAGCGTCGGGTGCGACGGATCGATCGGGCCGCGCGTCAATGCCAGGTGGTGGCTGGCGTCGGTGAGAATCCGATAGAGATGGCAGTCGAACTCACCAAAATCCGTGGGCATTTTGACCGTCTCCTCATGGACGACGAGTTTTTCGGAGCGGCGGCGGTATTCGATGAGTTGGGTGATGGTGCAGGCCTTGATGCCGTGGAGTTTCTGATAGATGCCGAGCTCGCCGACGCGTGCCATGGTTCCGTCGTCGTTGATGATTTCACAAATCACAGCGGCCTCAGGCAAGCCCGCGAGACGGGTGAGGTCGACGGCGGCTTCGGTGTGGCCAGCGCGCCGGAGCACGCCATCGGGCATCGCACGGAGAGGAAACACGTGACCCGGACGCACGAAGGCGTTCGCGTGGGAGGCGGGGTCGGCGAGCAAGCGGAGGGTGCGGGCGCGGTCGGCTGCGGAAATCCCGGTGCTGATACCGTGTGCGGCATCGACGCTTACGGTGAAGGCGGTCTTGTGTCCCTCATGGTTGCGGCGGGTCATTTGCGGCAAGTCGAGATCTTCGGTGCGGGCGGTTGACAGCGGTGCGCAAATGAGCCCCCGGCCATGCACCGCCATGAAATTCACCGTCTGGGCCGTGCAGAGCGCCGCGGACCCGATTAAATCCGCTTCATTTTCACGCGACGGATCGTCAGCACAAATGATCAAGCGGCCGGCGGCAATTTCCGCAATGATTTCGTCCATCGGACTGAAAAGAATCGGCAAGGTGGACATGGACGGTGGAGTGTCGGACTCGGGGTGGGTGAGCGAGCGGCTCAATTTAGAAAAGGATCAGTGGGGGCTTCGGCGAGGATGCGGTGAAGCGGCGAAAGGTTGCGGAGTAAAACCGGCCACAGGCTGCGGTCAT
The DNA here is from genome assembly GCA_903930425.1 of Akkermansiaceae bacterium. GTDB lineage: Bacteria > Verrucomicrobiota > Verrucomicrobiia > Verrucomicrobiales > Akkermansiaceae > Luteolibacter. Next base: position 17,680 of record CAIYYV010000074.1, read on the forward strand.
GATCATGCCCTAACAGATCTGGCTGCGGGCCGACAGGGATCCAGGAATGGTGGAGCAATTCATTTTCGAGTTGGCCGATGGTCCATCCCGAATAACCGATGAAGGCGCGGACGATGCGGCCGGGGCGGTGGGCGTGTTGGGCGGCTTGTTTGGCTGAAATGCGCAGGGCCCAGCGGAGGCCGAGTTTTTGGCTCCACCAGAACGAGGCGAACGTGAGTTGATCGTGCAGGACCGGGCCGCCTTCGTGGACGGCGAGGTGGCGAAGTTGGCTGAATTCCTTGCGTTTGAGGAATTCTCCGACGACGCGGCCGGTCGGTTGGTTGAGGATGAGGCCGGACGATCCTTGTTCGGGCGAATGATCAGTGAGCAGGATGACGGCGCGCTTGAATGTGCCATCGCGCAACGACGGATCCGCAATGAGCAGCTTGCCCCGAAGCGGCATCGGTAGGTCGGCATTGGAGGGATCATCGGCCACGCCCCCATCATACCCCTGTCTTTCGCATCCGCCAACTGCGGAATGCAGCACGATCCACAGAATTCAGGAATTCAGACTGAGAGCCGCTTTTTGCGCGGCGGATGGCGGCCCGGGTTTTGCGGAAGCGGATTCATCCGAGGTGGTGAGCCGCATTCCCACGGGTTTCGAGACGCCGAATTCCTCCATGGTCACGCCATACATCACATCGGCGCGGGCCATGGTGCGTTTCGAATGGGTGACGATGATGAATTGCGAGCGGTCGATAAAGCGGTCTAACACTTTGACGAAGCGGCCGATGTTCGACTCGTCGAGCGGGGCGTCGAGTTCGTCGAGCACACAAAACGGGCTGGGTTTGATCATGTAGATCGAGAAGAGGAGGGCAACCGCTGTCATCGAGCGTTCGCCGCCGGAGAGCAGCGTGATGGACTGGAGTTTTTTGCCCGGAGGTTTTGCGATGACTTCGATGCCGGACTCGAGCGGGTCGTTGTCGTCTAACAGAGTGAGGTCCGCCTCGCTTTTTTCGCCGAAGAGTTCCGTGAACATGTCGCGGAAGTTGAGGCGCACCTGGGCGAATGTTTCGGAGAAGAGGCGTTGGGTTTCGATGTTGATGCGTTCGATGACTTCTAACAATTCGGTTTTTGAAGTGACGAGGTCGTGGTGTTGATTGCGGAGGAAGGTGTAGCGTTCTTCGAGTTCATCGAACTCCTCGATGGCGTCGAGGTTGACGGGGCCCATGGCGTCGAGGCGGCGTTTGATATCGGTGACGATGAACTCGACGAAGTGCCAGTCGGGTTCGCCGGTCATATCGCCGGGGATTTCGAGGTCATCGGCACCGGTGGCGTCGACGACGATGGTGGGGATTTCATCGTCGGGCGATTCGTCGGAGGGTTCACCGGTGATGAGTTTTTGGCGTCCGCTGCGGGCTTGGAGGGATTTTTGGGACGTGATGCTGGCGAGCAGGGCGTGGGCGTCCGGCTCGAAGGTGGACAGATCGGTCTGATAGCGTTCGAGGATTGCGTTGGTGAGGTTTTCGAGGCGGAGGTCGAGTTTGGTGGCGGCGATTTCCTCACGGCCTTTGAGTTCTGCGGTTTTGGCGTGGTCTCGGCGGACAGCGGCGAGTTGGGTTTCGGTGGTTTCGATGGCTTCTAACAATGCCGGGCGGCGTTCGGCGCGCGTTTCGATTTCGCGTTGGAAATCATCGCACAGGGCGCGGTGGGTTTCGCATTCCTGGGAGAGGCGGGAGTTTTCGTTGATGGCGGCCTCGATGCGTTGGGTGAAGGACTCGATTTCTGATTCGCGGCGGATGGAGACCTCGCGGAGTTCCGAGAGGCGGGCCTCCATCGGTTTTTGTTGTTCCTCTGCGGATTGTTTGGCGCGGCGTTCGACGGCGAGTTCGGTGCGCAGTTCGTTGAGGGCGGCGATGAGATCGTGTTCGCGGTGGACGGCGGCGTCGGCTTCGGATTGGAGGCGGCGCGATTCGTTTTCTAACAATTCGAGGCGTTCACGGGATGAGACGAGTTCGCCTTCGAGTTGTGAGCGGCCTTCGGCGGCGGTGCGTTCGCGGTGTTCGAGTTCGCCGCGTTCCCAGCGGACATTTTCCACTTTGGTTTCAAAATTTTCGACTTCGCGGGTGGCGAGGGTGAGTTGGCCATGGAGGGTGGAGGACTCGACTTTTTGGCGTTGGAGGCGGTCGCGGGATGCTTCGACTTCTTCGCGGAGGCGTTCGAGTTGGGTTTCGAGATCGGCGACGAGGCTGCGGGACGCGTCATCGGCGGTGGTGAGTGAGGCGACTTCCGCTTCGAGTGAGCGGACTTCATTGCGGAGTTCGAGGACCGAGGTGGAGCCTTCGGCGGCGGTGCCGCCGCGCAGTAGACCTTCAGGGCTGAGGAGTTCACCGGCGAGGGAGACGAAGGTGATGCGAGGGTGAGAGTGGCGGAGCTGCAGGGCGGTGCCGAGATCCGGAACGATGAGGACGCGTTCCAAGAGCCGCTCGATGACGCCGGAGATGCGGGGGTCCGACTTGACGCGATCGAGTGCCCAGGCGGTGGCACCTAACGGAAGCGCTTCCATTTGGGTGCCGGTGGCGCGGGGCACGAACGATTCGGGCAGCACGGCGGCGATGCCGAGTTGTTTTTCGGTAAGGCGTTCGATGATGGCTTCGGCGATGGCCTGGTCATGGACGAGGACGGCTTGGAGGTGGCTGCCGAGAGCGGTTTCGAGGGCGCGGGCGCACGAGTTGTCCACCTCGATGAATGAGGCGAGGGCACCGCGGATGCCGGCTTTGAAATGCGCCGGTTCATTGAGGCCTTGGAGCACGTTGCGGGTGCCTTTTTCAAAGCCTTCGCCGGTTTCGACGAGGTGGCGGACGGCTTCAAAGCGGGCGGCGCGGTGGGTGAGTTCTTTGTGGGAGTCGACGGCGGCCGAGCGGGCGGCGTCCAGAGTGCCGCGGGCGTGTTGATACGCGCGTTCGGCGGATTGGAACGACTCTTCGTGAGCGGTGAGTTGGGTGGCGGCGGCTAACACATTTGACGAGATGCGTGCGTGTTCGGCGCGGAACTCGATCAATTCGAGGTTGAGGCGGAGTTCTTCTTCGGTGAGTTGGCGGGTGCGATCGCGGTTGCCGTCGAGTTGGGCGAGGGCGCTTTCGATTTTCGCCTGCATGGTGGCGATGAGGGTTTGGGTTCGATTGGCTTCGCTGCGGGATTCTCGCAGGGCGGCTTCGATGCGTTCGCGTTCATCGCGGGTGCTGCGGGTCCGTTCTTCGGCCTTGGTGAACTGGATTTCTTTTTCCGCGATGAGGCGGTTGAGTTGGTCGAGTGATTCGTTGGCGGCGATGAAATCGAATTCCTGTTGGGCGAGTTTTTCGCGGGTGGAAAAGATATCCTCGTGGTTTTGGCGGATGCGGGATTCGAGTTCCGTTTTGCGTTCCTCGTTGAAGGCGATGCGGCCTTGGGAGGAATTCAGTGCGTTGCGGTGTTCGTTGAGGTGCTGGCGGAGCTCGGCCAATTCACCTTCAAACACGCGGGCGGCGGCGCGAGTGAGGGCGACGGCTTCTTCCTTGGCGGGGAGTTGAGTTTCGAGTTCGGTGTTGCGGGCTTCAAGTCCACGGATCGAGGTGAGCAGTTCATCGCGCTCGGCACTGAGCTCGACAAATTTTTTATGACCGAGGTGGCAATCGAGCACGCGGGTATCGGCGGCGAGTGCCTGATAGCGGCGGGCCTTGGCGACTTGGCGCCTGAGTGAGTTCATGCGGCGTTCCTGTTCGGCGAGCACGTCGGAGACGCGGAGCAGGTTGGCCTCGGTGTATTCCAATTTGCGCAGCGCTTCTTTTTTTTCGCGTTTGAATTTGGTGATGCCGGCGGCCTCCTCGAAGACGGCGCGGCGTTCTTCGGGTTTGGACGAGAGGATCTGATCGATTTGGCCTTGAGCCATGATCGAGTAGGCGGTGCGGCCGATGCCCGTATCCATGAGCAGGTCATTGATGTCCTTGAGGCGGCAGAGCGTGCCATTGATCCGGTATTCCGAACGCCCGTCGCGAAACACCCGGCGGGTGAGGGCCACTTCGTTATAATCCACTTTAAGGGAGTCCTCACAATCCGCCATGGTCAGCGTGACCTCCGCCATGCCAAGTGCTTTGCGTTTTTCGGTGCCGTTGAAAATCACATCGGCCATTTCTCCGCCGCGCAATGCTTTGGCGGACGTTTCACCGAGAACCCAGCGAATCGCGTCGACCACATTGGATTTGCCGCAGCCGTTAGGGCCGACGATGCCGGTGACGCCTTTGGCGAATTCGAACACGGTTTTATCCGCAAAGGATTTGAAGCCGTGGAGTTCCAGAGTTTTGAGATACATGCTAACAGGAAGGTTCGGGTTGGCCGAGGTGAAATCGGGACGAGCTGAATCCTAGACCTGATTGCAGGGGGCTGCAACGATGGAGGGGCGATTGCGCTGGATATGGTGGCCAAAACCGATGCCGGCTACCATATCTTGTGATTCGAGGTAGTTTGGGTTTCCAAACCACTTTGCAATCGCGGTCGATCAGGCGCGCTTCAGGCCGGGGGATGCGTCATCAGGACTCCGGGGCTTTCGAGAGTCCTTGGAGGATGTGGTCGCGCACCGATTCCTCGATGAGGCCGGCTTCCGTGAGGTCGCAGGCGAGTTGTTTGGCCAAGGAGATTTCGATGGCGTTGGCGGACACGCTCTCGGATTCGGGGGGACGGAGGATGAGATTGGCGATGACCTTTTCCATGCCGGGTGAGAGGGCCGGGTTGATGAGGTGGGCGAGGTCGGGTGCGCGGCCGCTTTTGGGGCCGCTGGGGATGGGGGGGAGTTCGCCATTTTTCATGGCGTT
>CAIYYV010000075.1 GCA_903930425.1 Akkermansiaceae bacterium
AAGTTGGAGAATGGGGAAAAGTTAGAGGCGCGGGTGCAGGTCGGCGGGCAGGGGAAAATGAAGCGCATCCGCAAGGGGATGAGTGTGGAGGAAGTGGCGGAGGAAAAAGCGCGGGAAGAACGGGAAGGAGAGCTTTCGGTGGGGAAGATGCTGCGTTGCCGGGTTCGGTATTTCACGGATGGCGCGGTGATCGGCAGTCGGGGGTTTGTGAACGAGGCGTTTGTGGCCGCTCGAGAACGTTTTGGATCGCAACGGAAGGATGGTGCGCGTAAATTGCGTGGCAGTGGCGCGGCCGCAGCGGGAACGTTGTGGAGTGTTCGCGATTTGAAGCATGATATCTGAAAAAGGTCGATTGAACCCACTCCAACGCCTATTGAAATTTCAAATGATTCCCAGGATGCTTATCGTTTGGTTGATGATGTGGGCAGCGTTCGACATGGCGGCCGCCTTTGTGCTACCGGTAGATTCAACGCAATGCGTGGTGGGTGTGGCGAGCAGTTGGGATAGTTCCGATGTGATGCTGAGTTATCACGAAAAGCGCGGCGGAGCGTGGCAGCAAGTCGGGGATCCCTGGCCCGCCCGGCTTGGGAAAAGCGGGCTTGTCTGGGGACTTGGTTTGCATCCGCTAGACGCCGGAGTCATCACGAAACGAGAGGGGGATTGGCGTTCGCCTGTGGGCGTTTTTCGGATTGGCGGCGTGTGGGGGTATGCGTCGAGCATTCGCAAGCATCCGAAGCTGTTCTATCATAAGGTCAACTCGCGTGATTTGTGGGTCGAAGATCCGGCGTCAGCAAACTATAACCAACACATGACGCTTGATCATGAACCGGCGACGGCCTGGGAAAAAAAGCAGCAAATGAAGCAAGAGGATCCAGCGCACGCCTTGAAACTTTTCATTGCCCACAATGCGCCGCCCCGAGTCATTCCCAATGCCGGGTCATCGATTTTTTTCCATATTTGGCGGTCTGATGGCAGCAAGCCGACAGCGGGATGCACCAGCATGCCGGATGTGAAACTGCGCTGGCTCATTGCCATGCTGGATCCGACACGCAAACCCGTCTATGTGTTGCTGCCAATGGCGGAGTATGAAAAATTGCGTGGGCCATGGAATCTGCCTTGCACGCCAGTGGCAAAAAAACGTTAACGACGGCGGATTGCAATTCTAGCAGCATATCCATAACGATCCATGGTCAGGAGTCGCAGTAACAAACAGAAACAAAAAACATGAAAGCATGGATTTGTTATATGGGTATGTTAGGTTGGATGGTTGGATTTGTCCACGCCGCGAAAAAGCAGGATTCTCCACGGCCCGCGTCCGTTCCCGTTTATGCTCCTGCCAAGCAGCCCGTAGCGACCGGAGAAGTTCCTGTCGGCTTGATCGTCATCACCTTCAGGGAGACCGCCATTCCAAATTCATTGAGCGCCGGTCTCGAGGCGCTCAATTCGATCAATGGCATCCGACTGAGCGAATACTTCAAAATCTATAGCAATGGCATTGTTTGGCCAAAGATCCAATTGATGCATGACGCATCTAGCGTTTATCAGTCGCCTCAATTCTACGGTTACTACTGTGAATATGACTATTGGGCGAATCCCATTGGCTGGAAAAACATTGAGGAAGGCGGCAAACGCGCGGCACAAATGAAGGAGGAGGCGCTGCAATGGGCATCCAAACAATTCCGGGGAAGCAAGCCGCGCTTCATTTGTTACAATTACGTCACCACGCGTCCCGAGGAAGCCAGCAAGGAAGTCACTTCGGAACTCATCCGATACTATCAAGGCAACCGCAGCGGAGACATCCCGAAAAAGCGCGTGCGCCAGCCACGCAAGAGTCAAACGAAGAATAAGCCAAGTAGTGCATTTGACCCGTGGGACTATTATGGTCCCAACTGCCGTTGGGGCGATCCGATCTGGCCGAACTCGTGCATTCAAATCAACGATTTTGAATCCGGAACGCTGGCGCATGAATTTGGGCACAGCTTGGGAGCACCCGACGTTTACCGGATGGGCCGGCACTATGATGGCATTGGCAACAATGCTTCGCTGCTGGCATACGGACCGACCGCCAATGCTTTCAGTCGATTCTATCACCACGCTTTCATCAAGGAGAAGAATTACAAGACCCTCAAGAGTTCGGGCACTTACACGTTGTCCTCGAGGCATATTGATCCGCAAGGTTCCGAGGTCCTTGGTTATCTCATTCCAAGCAGCCATCCGCATTATTTATATCATGTGGAATACATCCACGGTGAAAATGCCACCGTTGGTGTGGGGCCAGTGCATGAGGGGATGCTCATTTCGGTGGTCAATCTCGGACTTGGATCCATTCTCGGCTCTCCTGATTATTTCTATGTGTATCGCCCTAACGACCCGTTTTTTCGGGGTATGGGTGACACCAACGATTGTCTTTTCGGCAAGCTCCACAAGCGCACGGAATTCAATATGGCCACCGAGCCTTCTTCACGTCTTCCCAACCTCACAGATGGCGGAGTTTCCTTCAAGAACATTCAGGAAAACAATGGCAAGCTCAGTTTTGAGGTTGTGATTGATCACCAACCGATTTCGGGAACGGCTTATGCCAACTCGATGCTACCGCAAATCCGGCTCGATGCCGTCCAAGATATTCAGTCCACCAGTTTTACGATGGATTGCACCATCAAGTTTCGTGGGGAGCCTCTCAAGACCACCTATGGTTTCTGTTGGTCCACCCGGACCAATCCGACCATCAAGGACGACACATATACTTTGGCGCACCGTGAATGCTACCGTGGGCACGCCATGAATCTCAAGCCGCGCACACTCTATCATGTCCGGGCATTTGCAAGCAACGGTGTCGGTGTCAGATACAGTGACGAAGAAAAAACAGTCCAAACCACAGACTCTAACATTAGACCAGTTAGCATCGGCCCACTCTTCACGGATTCCTTTTCTGAAAATCCATTTCTCTATCGTCATTATAGCCGGGAGGATGAAAGCATGAGCGCCGATTCCATTTTTATCGGTTATAGTCCCACCTGTGTTCTTGCCAAGCTCATCGGCTATCATCGTCCTGAAAATTTTATAGGCACTGTCTCGGGACGCAAGGGGAAGGCGGTTGCTGTGAATTTCAATGATCTGAGTTGGAATCCAGAGGAGGACGATAGCCCCAAGCGTTTGGTCACGGTCCAGGATTTTTTCGAGACGCTTTATCGTCAAAGCCAGCAATTGGGGCTGCACGCTGTCAAACCGGATAAAAACCTGGGCAAAAATCTGGTTGAGATCACGGGAGTGAAAGGCAAGCCGGTGCTCAGCATTTTTTCATCCGGCAACACCGGAGAGATCATAGAAATCATCCGCAAAGATCTTCAACTCAGCCGCCCAGTCATCCTCATTTTTTCTTACACATCGGAAGGAATGCCTTCTCCCGTGCGCTGGGCCTTGGTTGATGGCATCAATCGCAACGGCGAGCTGCATGTCGATTTTCCGACCCATACTGAATTCCTTACACCCGATGGCGTGAAAAGCGTGAAATCCGGTTACTATACTCCAGCCTCTCTCTTCTTCCGGTTCTACAAAGCCACCTTAGTTTCTTCTCTTTGGTACAGGCCCTGATACTTGTCCATAGAAAGGCGGGCCATCTCTGGGTTCAGTGAGTCTGGGATGGCATTATTGAGGGTTCCTCGTTTTTCGCGATTGTGCCGCGGAAGCGGAAGTCATCGCCTAAGCGAATGAGATCCGTTTCCACGAGGTTCAGGGATTGCAACCATTGGGTAGCGGCGAGGGCGGGGGTAGGACTTCCGCAAAGCAAGGGAGCGAGATAAATGACGACTTCATCGACGAGGCCGGCCTCGAACAAGGCGGCGGAGAAGACGCCGCCGGCTTCGGAGATCGCGGATAAGACGCCATGGTGGCGGGCCAAATCACGCAAGGAGCCTGCCAAATCGCGGCGTGGACGCACCAGAGTGCGTGCGCGCCATGCATCGGAGAACAATGGCGCGGCCCGCGGCAGCGATTCCGGAAAATCCGAAAACACGACCCGCCAGGGATGCTCCCGCCCGTCTAACAATCCCGGTGCACGGAGGGTGAGAGCGGGTTGATCGCGGCGCACGGTGGCACCGCTGGTGAGGATGGCATCGACGGTAGAGCGGAGATGTTGGACATCGGTGCGGGCGGGTTCTCCGGTAAGCCATGGCCCCTCACCCGCCGGTCGAGTGATTCGGCCGTCCAGACTCATGGCGGATTTCCAGATCACCCAAGGAAGGCCGGTGGCTTGCACTTTAAAAAATGGACGCAACAATCGCTCGGACTCATTTCGGCATATATCGGAAACCACCTCAATTCCAGACGCGTTGAGAATCGCGTCGGCACGGCCTGCGTGCACCGGGTTGCGATCGGCGCACGCATAGACGACACGAGCCACGCCGGCCTCGATGAGGGCGTGGGTGCAGGGCGGTGTACGGCCATGGGTGGAGCACGGTTCGAGAGTGACATATAGAGTCGCGCCACGCACCGCATCACGGCCGTGTTTTTCAAAGGCGTCTGCGAGTGCCTCACACTCGGCATGGGGACTGCCTGCGGCATGATGCCAACCCGATCCTAACAGAATGGAATGTTTCACAATGACTGCGCCAACCGGTGGATTGGGCGCGGATTTGCCAATGCCTTTACGTGCCTCGTCAAGTGCGAGGTGCATCCAATATGAGTCGTCGGTCATGGGAGGGATCATGTCAGTGGGCGGGACGAATCGGCATCGAGACCCCATCACTCATGGTTCATTTCCGTGTTGGGTCACTCATGAACGGGCGGAGGGTTTGGCGTGTCCCGCACAGGTGTATTGGCCCACTCGACTTTGATAGGGGTATCGGTGCTGAGGTGGACTGCGCGCTTGGGGAAAGGCACCTCAATACCCATTTCCGAGAATCGTTTTTCGATCATGAAACGCAAATCACTGGTGGGAATCATCGGCGTGGTGCCACCTTGGATTTCTAACCAGAAATACAGGCTGAAAATCAACGCGCTATCACCGAAATCCTCAAGCACGACAAACGGCGCGGGCTCTTTGCAAACCAATCCGTGACGCCCGGCTACTTCCGTTAGAATTTCAACCACCTTCTGCGGTGCTGTGCCATAGGCGACTCCGACGCGCACAGAGAGCCGCATTTTGCGATGGGTGAGCGTCCAGTTAGTGACCCGGTTTTCCAGAAACAATGAATTGGGGATCATGGTTTCGACATCATCGGGACTGCGGATGATTGAGGAACGGGTGTTGATTTCGGTGACGGTTCCAATGACGCCATCGACGTTGAGCATATCGCCGACGCGGACTTTCCGCTCGGCCAGCACGATGATGCCGCTGATGAAGTTTTTGATGAGGGTCTGGGTGCCGAAGCCGAGGCCGATCGCGAGCGCGCCGCCAAAAAACGCAAACACGGTGAGGGGGATTTTCAGGAATGACAGGGTGGCTATGGCCAAGAAAACAGCGACGACGATCATGGTCCAATTGCGCAGGGTGCGTGCTTGAGGCTCGGCGATGTGACCGCGGGCCACGAAACCAGCCTCCACACGCTTTGCCATTCTGGAGAAGGCGAGGTAACCGATCAGGAAAAACGACAAAGCGCGCAGCAACAACCCAAGCGTGACCGGAATTTTTCCGATGATCGTTTGGCCGTCCACCTCCACCTTGTCCTCGAAGACCATCACTTCAAAAGACCACACTTTTTTAACAACGCGCCAAGCCGCGGTCCCCAACGAGGAGATTCTCTGCGAGATGCCCACCGTATCAGCGTCCGGGGCATACTCGAGGACCCAGCGTTTGACGAGTTTTCGCTGGGCGTTGACGGCTTGGGAAACTCGCTGGAGCATGGCGAGTTTTTCACTGGTGGTGGCACGTTGTTCGTTGAGCAGGCTGAATCGCGGGTCTTCGGGACTGATAGCCGCCGCGCGCGCCTCGAGGTTACCGAGATCCGAACCACTGATGGCAAGCTCATCGTCGAGCACATTTTCCCATGCCCAAAGCCGTTCACGTGGCACCTCGAGTGACTCAAGTGTCTTGGCGCGTTGCTTCGGATGCGTCGCCTCAATGAGCGCCTTTCGGTCCTGATAGGCTTTGATGCTGACATTTTCCAATTGCACCAGGCTTTCGAGTCCTTCAACGAGCGCTTGCATGGCCTCAACGCGCCCTTCGGCGACTTCTAACCGATACTTCGCAAGCTCGATATCGGTCGGCAATGGGGCAGTGGGCGGCGGGGACTGCAATGTGTTCAGTGCGGATTGCGCATGAGAACGGGCTGTCAGCGCTGATTGGAGGCGCTTGGAAACGCCTTCGATCTCCTTGCGGATGGCCTGTTTGCGTTCTTCCGAAACCTTGCCAATTTTTGTGAGATCCTCGTCGTTGAATCGGGAGTTGGCCTTGGCAATTTTGACTTGGCGTTCAAGCAATGTGAGTTGCAGCTTCGCCGCCGCAATGCGGTCTTTGGCGCTGTCGTAACTGCTTTGAATAAAACCCGCGCGCACGACGAGCAATCGGGACCTAGCGCGGGCCGCCTCAAGCCGCCACTTGGCTGCGGAACGGTTGGCATTGTCGGCATTTTGCAGGGCGGCCATGGAACGACTCACCACATCCTCCGCGGCTTTGGTTTCGCTCACGAGGGCGGCGAGCAATCGTTCATAATTCGACAACGAAGATTCGAGGGAATCGAGATTGCTTTGAACCGCATCCCGGTCGTTGATCAAGCCGTCGATCATCAGAAGTGAATAAGGAGGCTTTTCCTTGAAACCCGACCATGCGATGGACTCGGCACGAGAGGACTCAAGAGCCTTGCGGGCATCGGCAATCAGGCTGAGATTTTTGATCGCGCGGGTGGTAGTGAGCACCATTTGTTCCGCATCGCGGCGGCGGTCTTCCAATTCTTCCTGACTGATTTCCTCGGGCAGGGCCGCAGAGGCACCGGTGGCGTCCAATCGCGCCAGGGTTTCGCGGGCTTCATGCATCCATTGCTCGAAGCGGGCGCGCACTTCGTCAGGCTTTTCACTTACCGCGCTAACGGCGACCTGCGGTGCCACCGGAGATTCCAATGGAGCGGTGCGCCCGGACGCGGGAGCGTGAAACGCCACTGCAAGCACTCCCCCTAACAACGACCGCCGGAAAAGAACCAAAGACGTCCAAGCGGAATTCATGAGGGGATATTCACCTGAAAACGCGTGGGCATCAAGCGGGAAGACGCGGGTTAGACATCCCCGCGTTCATCTCGTTCCAATTGGATGCGGTCATTGAGATTGCGGGCCTTGACTCGGCGGTTCCGCTTGGCCCAACGCTCAACGGCCATCTGGCGCTTTTCGGCACGCTTCTGAAGTGCTGCAATTTCAGTTTCAAGATTGAGAAAATGCTCATGACGGGCCGCATCCAACAGGCCGCCAGCGACGGCGGTTCGAATCGCACAACCGGCGTCGTGACGATGACTGCAATCGGAGTATCGGCAATGCGAGGCGATTTTCTGCACATCGGCAAAACTTTCACGCAGCGTGGTGGCATCCGTCCACATTTGGATTTCACGCATGCCGGGGTTATCGATGAGCATGCCACCCCCGGGCAAGGGAACCAACTCGCGGGCAGTGGTCGTATGGCGGCCTTTCCCGGTGTTCGAGTTCACCTCGGAAGTCCACTGCCATTCTTCACCATAAAGTTGATTGACGATGGTGGATTTGCCCACGCCGCTCGAACCGACGATGCACAAGGTGATGCCATTTTTCAGATATTTCTTCAGGGTTTTCAAACCGCCTCCCTCGAGCGCGCTGGTGACATGAACCAAGGCACCGTCCCACAGCGCGGCAATCTCCACGGCGGCGTGACGGCTTTGCTCCAACGGATACAAGTCGGCCTTATTGACTAACACAATGGCCTTCGCTCCACTGCGCTCAATGAGAAGAAAGTAGCGCTCCATCCGGCGCACATTGAAATCCGGGCCGGCGTCGGTGACCACGACCACGAAGTCGATGTTGGCGCCGATCACTTGGGCCTGCGAGCTGTTGCCCGGCATTTTCCGCGAAAAACACGACTGGCGCGGCACGATCGCGCGGATCACATGATCGTGATTTTCATGACCCAACTCGACGGCCACCCAATCGCCGACGGCCGGCAAATCCGCATCGCAAGCGGCCTCGTGCCAAACGCGGCCGCAAAGCACCACGTCGATCTCCTCCCCTTTCGCGAGCAAGGCCCCGAAATTGATCGGCGACTCACGAATCAAGCGAGCGGGCACCCAGCCTTTCGCTCGATAAGCCGCGAAGGCTTTTTCAAAATCCGCGTTCCAACCGAGTCCCTTCAATGTCATCTCCTGCGGAGTCTACCCCAGCCCGTCAGGCCTGTCGATGCGCGCCTTCAAGCACCTTATCCGCCGCTCGCCGCTTTCCTGCCCCCATCCCGGTTCATGCAACTCATTTTCTTTATAGATTGAGTCTCCTTTAGTTTTGACCCGCCCTCCCCATCGACGCAACTCTTTTTCTTATAAAAGGAGTCTCCTTTAGTTTGGCTTTGTGCATGCGGCATTTTTTCTATTTTCTCTTGCCTGTATTGAGTTCCCCCTTCTCACTGATTTTCGATGATTCTTCACATAATCTCATGATGACTTTAAAAACCACTCTCCTTCATATTGCCAGTTCCGGGCTTGCTTTGACGGGTGTCTTGGCGGCCCCGGTCAAGTTCATCACATTGGATCCAGGTCATTTTCATGCGGCATTGGTCCAAAAATCCATGGTAACCGGTGTGGATGCGGAGGTGCATGTGTATGCGCCCGCCGGGCCGGATCTCGATCGCCATCTGGCCATGATCGAGGGTTTTAACACGCGGAAAGAACAGCCGACGCATTGGAAGATGAAGGTGCATGCCAGCGCGGATTATCTGGCGGAAATGCTGCGCGACAGGCCGGGAAACGTGGTGGTGATTTCGGGGAACAACGCGAAAAAATCCAAGTATATTTTAGCCTGCATCAAGGCTGGCTTGAACGTGCTTTCTGACAAGCCGATGGCCATCACGCCGGAGGATTTTGGATTGATCGAGGAAGCATTCCGGGTGGCCGGTGAGAAGCGGTTAGTTCTGCTAGACATCATGACCGAGCGTCATGAAGTCACGACGATCCTGCAGAAGGAACTGTCGCGATTTCCTGGGATTTTTGGTGAACTCGACAAGGGGACGCCGGACAATCCGGCGGTGACAAAGGAAAGCGTGCATCATTTTTCCAAGCTGGTGAACGGGGTGCCGCTTCAGAGGCCGCCGTGGTTTTTTGATCCGGCGCAACAAGGCGAGGCGATTGTTGACGTGACCACGCATCTGGTGGATCTCGTCCAGTGGGAGTGTTTTCCCGAGCAGGTGATCAAGGCTGATGAGGTGCGGGTTCTTTCTGCGCGGAGTTGGAAGTCGCCGATTACGCTGGAGGAATTCAAGAAGACGACACGGTTAGATGTTTGGCCGGAGTATTTGAAACCCCTTGTGGATTCGGCCGATGTGTTGCAGACGCCCGCCAACGGAGAGTTCACATACACATTGCGCGGCGTTCACGTGAAAGTTTCGGTGAAATGGAATTTTGAAGCGCCGGTCGGAGCGGGAGACACGCATGACTCGTTGTTGCGTGGCAGCAAGGCGTCGCTGCACATTCGTCAAGGGGCGGAGCAGGGATACAAGCCGGTGCTTTATGTAGAACCGTTAGGTCAGGCCGATGACGCATGGTGCACGGCTCTCACAGCTTCGATCGCATCACTGAATGAGCGTTGGCCGGGCATCGCGGTGAAGGAGCGTGGCGGTCGGTGGGAGGTGCTGATTCCCGAGAAATTCAAAGTCGGTCATGAGCCGCATTTCGCACAGGTGAGCGAGTTATTTCTCGGCTATCTGCAGGGCCAGCCGGTGCCCGCTTGGGAAGTTCCTAACACCCTAACCAAATACCGCACCCTGATGGCGGCTTGGCGGCTCAGCCGCTGAGCGCGCCTATTGCTGCGTATGCGTTTTGTGAGAGACACTGTGGCAGCAAGATGTCTGCGGTGATTTCCATGGGATCAGCGCAGACCGCGCAAGAGCAATTCCGCATTGGTCTTCGTGGCGCGCAGGTTGGTGAGGAGGGTCGCGATCGAATCTCCGATCGGGAGTTGGGCGAGTTGTTTGCGCAGATCGACGACTTTGAGGAACTCATCCGGGTGATAGAGGCGGTCGTCATTGCGGGTGCCGGATTGCGGGATATGGATGGCGGGAAAAACCCGTCGTTCGGCGAGTTCGCGGTCGAGTTTCACTTCCATATTGCCGGTGCCTTTGAACTCTTCGAAGACGACATCATCGAGGCGGCTTTCGGTTTCGACGAGGGCCGTGGCGAGAATCGTGAGAGAGCCGCCTTCTTCGACATTGCGTGCCGTGCTGAAAAATTTTCGAGATTTTTGGAGTGCGATGGGGCTGACGCCGCCTGAGCCGATCGGGCCGCCCTGCATGGCGGTATGATGTCCGCGGGCGAGGCGCGTAAGGCTGTCTAACAGCAGGATCACATCCTTGCCGAGTTCGACCAGGCGTTTAGCGCGTTCGATGACGAGGTCGGCGACTTGCGCGTGGCGGCGCGGGGATTCATCAAAGGTGGAGGCGAAGACGCGGGAGCCGACGGTTTCCTCGAAATCGGTGACTTCTTCCGGGCGTTCATCGAGGAGAAGGATAATCAACTCGGCTGTGGGATGGTTGAGGCGGATTGAGCGGGCGATTTGTTTGAGCAGGATGGTTTTTCCGCCGCGGGGTGGGGCGACGATGATTCCGCGTTGGCCTTTGCCGAGAGGGGCGATGAGATCAATCACGCGGACACCGAGGAAATCGGGGCCTTCTCCCTCCAAATGGATGCGTTGATCGGGGAAAAGCGGGGTGAGGCGGTCGAATTCGGGTGGGGCATGGTAGTCGGCGAGGGGCTGCCTTTCGACTTCGAGCACTTCGTGGCCGGAAAGGTATTTATCGCGTTCTCGGGGGGCGCGGACGCGCACTTTGATCGATTGGCCGACACGCAAGCCGAGATCGCGGAGGAGGTGGGAGCTGAGATGGATATCATCCGGGCTCGGGCGGAAGCTCCGGTTGGGATCCCTGAGCATGGCGAAATTTTCCTTGGATTGTTCGAGCACGCCTTCGCAGACCAAGCCGGAGCCCTCATGCCCGTAATAACAAAGCAATTCGTAAACCAATTGGCTCTTGGGGATACCGCCTTGGATGCGGGCTGATGAGGCCTCGGCGAGCGCCTGAAGTTCTGCGAGTGAGAGCAGGCGGAATTGATTGATATCGATGGAAACCGGGATGGCTGGACGCTCCGTGGAAGCGGGTTCAGGCCGGGTAGTTGCGGTGTCTTCGGATGGAGGGACGAGAGTCATGAGAAATTCCTGGGAGAAGCGGCGAATTTGGGAGCGGAGGACGGCTTGGGGGCCGTCGTTCCAGAACACCACATCCGCAAGGGACATTTTTTGGGGAACGGTGAGCTGGGCGGCGAGAATCGCCTCAATCAAGGGGGCGTCAAATCCGCTGCGGGTCTTGAGCCGTTGGATTTGCGTGGGGCGGGAGGAAGCGACGACGAGCACGCGGTGTTGGCCGAAATCAAATCCCTTTTCAAATAAAAGCGGAACATCCGCCACGAAGAGTTCCGCCCCTCGTGTAGCAGCTTTTTCCAGAGCATCAAGACATTCCTGACGCACGAGTGGATGGAGGATTTCTTCCAGCCGGAGCCGTGCCGCCGAATCGGAAAACACCCGCCCCCTGAGAAAATGGCGATCGATGCGACCCTGGGTGTCAAGCGCTTGGTCGCCGAAGGATTCGGCAATGATGGCAGCGACCTCGGGGTTTGCGTCTAACAGATTGTGAACGGCAGCATCGCAATCAAAAATCACAAGCGAGGGCAGATGCTCGGCGAGCAATCGGCAGACCGTGGATTTGCCGGACGCAATTCCACCTGTGAGTGCCATCATTTGCATAGGTGCAGCATCGTGAGCAGGGCACGGATTGCAAGAATCAAGATCGGTTTGATCGACGAGCAGTTGAGTGATCCTATTGCACTAACACGCAAGCCACGCCCTCACTGTTACGATCCGGAGCTGCATCGAATAGAGAAAACAGGACTTATTGGGCTTTAACGCGGAAGAAGGTGCGGGCGGGTGGACGGCTTGTGGAGATCCACTGGACCGTGATAGTTTGGGATTCAAGATCGACGAGCCATTCGTTGGGAAGAGCAGAGGCATTTTGCCAATTCTTGACGTCCGTGCTGACCTCGATCACGTAAGTGCGGCCGTCCTGCGTTTCCTCGGCGGTTTTCGTATAAGCGAATTGAGGAACCGTTTCGGATGGAGTCGTTGTCAGCGCTGGACTGGAGGAGAGTGCTTGTTGGGCTAGCATACTGCTCGCATTCGGGGTTGATGCAGGAAGCCACTGTATGTGTGAGAGGCCGAGTAGTATGGGGGCGGCAGTAGTGGGAGAGGGTGCAGTGAGAGTGGTGAAGAATGCATTCGGGGTGCTGTAGCTGATGCCGATGCCGTTGATGGCATACGCTTTGAACGTATAGCTTGAGGTTGCAGCGAGCCCTGTGATATTCAGGGTGAACACACCCACGGTTCCAATGGTGCTTGTCTTGACCACTCCCGCGCCTCCGATGAATGGATTACTGTTCGTCGCAGTGAGCGAGTAAATGATACCGCGTTCGGTAATTGGATCGCCCCCGTTACTGGTCACATTGGCACCTAGTGTGGCACTTGTATTGCTGATAGCCGCGATGGTCGGCGTCGTCACGGTTGGTGCCGTCACGGTCGCGATGACAGGCGTGCTGAAAATCGCAATCGACGAGTAGCCTGTGCCGTAACTGGAGGTGGCATAAGCCTTGAATGAATATCCCGTGTTCGCGAGCAATCCGGTGGCATTGACCGTGAAGACCCCGATTGTCGTTCCCGTGCCGACCACCTTGGTCACATCCGTGCCGCCAATCTGTGGATCCGAGTTCAAGGTGGACCTTGAGAAAACCACCCCACGTTCCGTGACGGCGCCATCGCCCGCACCGGTCAGGTTGCCGCCCAAGGTGACGCTCGTTCCGGCGAGGTTGGCGATCGTAGGCGTCGTCAGAGTGGGCAGTATGCGCGTTGAGAAAGTGGCTGTTGTCGAATAACTCGTGCCTCCACTGTTGATGGCGTAGGGTCTGAACGTGTAAGAGGTGCTTGGCATGAGTCCCGAAATCGGCGCGGTAAAGACACCGGTCGTGCCGGTAGAGAGGATCTGGGTGACTCCGACACCACCGATCCTCGGATCGGCGTTGACGGTTGTGCTGGAGCACACAAATCCGCGTTCGGTGATTGTGGGATTGCCGCCATTGGTCACATTACCGCCCAGAGTCGCGGAGAACGCCGTGATGTCGGTGGCAGGCATGTTGGCCACTGTGGGTACAAGGGCCGTGGTGAAAGTCGCGACGGATGAGTAAGTGGTGCCGAAGGCATTGATGGCATACGCCTTATAAGAGTAGCTTGTGTTTGGATCCAGAATCACAGAGTCTACCCAGAACACTCCGATGGTCGTACCCGCAACGGTCCGCTGGGTCACCATGGCCCCACCAATGAGCGGATTGGGGTTGACCGAAGTGACGGAATAAACCACTCCGCGCCCGGTGAGGACCGATCCACCGTTACTGGTGACATTACCGCTCATCGAGGCACCTACTGCCGTGATCCCGGCGCTGGCCGGCGACGTCACGGTGGGAGCTGTGCTCGTGGTGAAGCTTGAGGATGGCGAGTAGCTGGTGCCCAAGCTATTTTTGGCGTAGGCCCTGTAATAGTAAAGGGTGCCAGGAGTCAACAAGGTGACGGGCGCGGTGAACGGGAGTGGGTCAACCACGACCGCGGCAAGCACTTGATCCGCGAGACCGATGACTGGGTCTGGGAGTATGGAGGAGTAAACCACGCCGCGCTCGGTGATCGGGGTGCCGCCAGTGGCGGTCACCTTGCCGCCTAGAGTGGCCGTGGTATTGGTGACCGAGGCGCTCGTGGGTGTCGTGACGGTTGGCACGGTGCTAGGGGTGGTAAAGGTCGCCGTGGGTGTGCCGTAAGAGGTGCCCACACTATTGGTGGCGTAGGCTCTGTAATAGTAGAGAGTTCCAGCCGTGAGTCCGGTGGCGTTGGCGGAGTAGGCTCCGGTCGCCGTTCCTGGTGAAGGCAAGGTAATCACATTCGCGCCTAACAGGGCCGGCGCGGTATTGGTCGAGGAGTAAACCACACCGCGCGCATTGAGAACCGGACCGCCGTTACTCGTCACATTGCCGTTGAATGTCACCGTAGTCGGGGCAAGGTTCGTGGGAGCAGAGGCCATCACGGTAGGAAGCGTATAGGTGGTGAAGGTAACCACCGGTGTCGAGTAGTTCGTTCCGACGCTGTTGCTGGCATAGGCGTTGCATGAGTAGGACTTGCCCTGTTGCAATCCTGTCACAGGCGAGCTCAACACACCCGCTACCGGAGCCACCAAAGTCACGATCGCCCCATAGTCGCCGATTTTCGGGTTGGGGTTGATGGAGGTGAGGGCATAGACGAAGCCGGAATTCAAAATCGCTGCTCCCCCGGTATTGAGCACGGTGCTGCGCATCGTCGTCGTAGTCGTGGTCATCGACGGATTAGTGGGGATGCTCAGCGTCGGCAAGGTGATTGATGTAATCAGAGTGGTGAAGGTGCCGACAGGCGTCGAGTAGGTCGTGCCGGCACTATTGGTAGCATAGGCGTTGAATGAGTAGGACTGGCCTGGTTGTAAATCTGTCAGAAGCAAGGTCAATACGCCCGCCAGATCCGGAACCACCTGAATTTGGGTCACCCCGCTGTCGCCGATTTGCGGGTTGGAATTGATAGAAGTGAGGGCGTAGACGAAGCCGGAATCCTCAATCAGCGCGCCTCCATCATTGGTCACACTGCTGCCCAGAGTCGCCGTGGTCTCGGTGATCAAGGTGCTGGTGGGAGCACTCAGCGTGGGTAACTCGATGGGCAGGGTGGTAAAGGTTCCCACTGGCGAAGAATAATACGTACCGAGCAAGGTCGTCACATAGGCTTGGTACGAGTATTGCGTCGCCTCCATCAGACCTGTCAGATTCTCGGACAGGGTGCCACTGACCACCTTGGTGACGTCCGTACCCTCGAGTTCTGGATAGGGGTTGGTGGCGGTGGGGGCGTAAACAAATCCCGACTCAAGAACGAAGCCCGGGAAAAGCATCTCCATTGCAGGATCAATGGCCACAGTCGCGCTGATCGTTGCCGTGGTTGTGGTGATATTCGAACTGCTCAGATTCGTGATCGCAACATCTGCAACTGCGGGATTCGAACCGCGCAAGAATTCCTGGTTATTGGTATATCCGTCCTGATCGGGGTCCGCATTGGGGCCGGATACCGCATCGTTGATTGCATCAGTAGGAAACCATGCCTTTCTCCACGAGTCGAAGGACACAGTCATCTGGACCGGAACCCGAACGGTGACAGTGGAAAGGTCCGCCGACGACTGGCCATTGGCATACCGGCTGTATTTCATCACAATATGGGCACTAACCGAGAGAGGATAAGGATTGAGACCGGTGTTTTTCCCTAGATGGCTTTTTATCGTGCCATAGTAAAGATTCATCATGGAACTGTTATCGATTGTGAACTCCGATGTGGTTGCATTCACCCGAAAAGAATAGCTGATTTGGTCACCCAAATCGTCTTCTTCTATCGAGATATCAATGTAGTCAGAGGACGTCGCGAGGCCAGACGTATAGAGCGAATCCCAAGTGAGGGTCATGGGCAGGTAAGGATCGAAAGCCAACCTTCCATTCACCCAGGACTGCTCGACTGGAGGACTGGAAAACTTCACTTGCGACTTGAGTGAGCGGATCAGCCAGGTTGGTTTCTGCAACCCTTGGGTAAGAGACCCGTTAGGAAGGATTCGATGAGCCACCGAAAATGTCGACTTGCCGTAGGGAGCGTTTTGAATGGTTGGAAACTCCACATAATAGACGCCGGGAACGATGGCTTGCTCGAGAGTGCTGCAGTCCTGAGGATTCGAGTATACCTGATTCAAATAGTAAAGGGATAATGGATACTGCAGATAGGTTCCTACGGAGCCGCTCTGATATTGATAATAATAATAAAACTGGCTGGAATAATCGGTGAATGAAACCGGACGTTTGAGGCTGGAAGCAGGCGCGGCGATCACGCGCACATTACCGCCGGAAAAAGGGGCCACGATTGTCGCTTGGGTATCCGTGTCCAGGGTGGCATCCGCAATTCCGAGGACAGTGCCGCCCGCCAACAAAATGGGAAACGCATCGGTCGGAAGAGGGTTGCCATCCCCATCGCGGGGAATGGATGCAGGAT
>CAIYYV010000076.1 GCA_903930425.1 Akkermansiaceae bacterium
ACACCATCGTGGAGAACTGCCGCCGACTGGGCATCAATCCCAAGGAATACCTCACCGACGTGCTCACCCGCCTGCCAGGCATGCTGGCCAAAGATGCCATCACACTGACCCCGGCCAACTGGCTCAAGGCACGCAGCGCGATGCCGGTTCGTAGGGTCGCCTGACTTCATAGATGTCATAGATCTGCAAACTATGACATCTATGAATCTGCCGTAGCAAATGCCCATGCACGGCGCTTGGGACTACGCTTACTATGATGAGAACTGGAGAAGCAGCAAACGTGAAGGAACCGTTCTTTTTGCTTACACTTCCCGGTTCCGAGACCGAATATTGTGTTCAGGTGCTTTGATCCTTCCCTCAGCGTTCGAGACGACATTCACCGCTGCAATTACATTGATGTAAAGTCAGCAAGTGCTGCTACCCGTCTGCTTTTGGCCGTCTCGATCGAAATCGACAGGGAGATAAATACAAGGACTGACGAGTTCTATCTTGACATGATAACACTGGAGGAGTAGGCGATCTCCATGAGTCAGACTAATCTGCGCCTATTCCAATAGTGTTTTTCAACCGTCCTAACATACCTCAATTCAAATGGCAAAATCAAACTCTATCTCCATTTCAACAGGCCTTCATGGATTCATCAGCTACCAGAATCTACACGCTGTCCTGAATGAACTCTCGCTTACCCCCCCATCGGCCGGCGTAGCCGAACGGGGTGTCCTTTTCCCGGCTCATGACTTACCTCTTTTGCGGAAGTGGTCAATGGTGTCGACAACGAGGCATCGCGCAGCGAGAGCCGCAAACGTCACAGCCACCGAGGCAGCCGCAACTGTTACCAGCGAGACCCCGGCTACGGCTTCCCAAAGTTTTAACCGACTTTGGTCGGAGTGATGATGTGTTTTCATGTTCGGGGTTAATGGCACGCTATGATTGCCAAACGGGTTGTAAAGAACTACTCTGTGCGGTGGAGGCGGAATTCATAATCGTTGCGTTGGTGAAACAGTTGCCACGCTGTGGTGTTTGTTTGATGAAGCGCCCGTGAAAATTTGGTGAATTCGTCGGCCGTCCCAAGAGCGCAGATAGTGCGTTGCCACATCGACGAGCCTTGTCCTAGCATACAGTCCATTGTTACCAGGTCCCTTATTCCCATTCACAACCGGCCCGGGAATGGCATTGTCAGTGACTCGCATGGGCTGCAATTCCCCCGTCTTGCAGTCCATCCACACATGGCCATCGGTAATGCCGACAACAGCAAGGTAGATGTCTTCATCTGCATATTCGGAATGATTCGAGAACGCGTATGGCACGGATTGTTTATGGGCTGGATTATTGGACATGGCGTGGTGTTTGCTGGTGAAATGATAGAATTGTAAAGAGTCGGATTTACCGAACATAAATAGGGATCCCTGCAACGGTTGGCAATGGAATTTATCGATGACATCCCAAATAGAACGTATCGATAAAAGCCGGGATATTTTCCTCAAACAGGATCCCACCAACTCTGTCGGCGGCTTCGATACACAACCGCTCGTGATAGCAAACAATGCCGGAGACCCTATTGATGAACCCCGTGGCAGCATAATTGACGCAGCCACACCAGTTCACACAGCGCCCGCGCACGGGGCAGACGGAGCATTCAGCCACCACGTTGCCGCGGTTGGCAAGGAATTGGTTTCGGGGTGCTGAATAGAATCCATCGCTGACATGGCCGATGCGCAAAGCAGCGTTGGAATCGTCCCCAACCAAGCGCTCGCACGGATAGAAATTCCCGGTGGTGGAAACGGTGATTTCGTTTTCGCCAAAGCCGCAGCGGTCACATGGGCGATATCCATTGTTGACGCGGGCGTGGATTTTCCCGTCGAACACATTGATGTTTACCGGACGATTGTTGCGGTAACAACCGACATAAAGGTCGCCAATGAGAGTGTAGGCATGCTTCCATTTGGCGAGTGCGACCGGATTCCAGGCAACAGTGAAATTAGGGCTGAACGAAATGCGGCGAATGTTGCCATCGATAAGCCAGGCCACGGATTCGGCAAGGAGTTCGACCGTGCGGGGGTCGACAACGAGGATCACCTCTCCATTGGCATCGGAGCCGCGAAAGAAGTCCAGCGCGCGAGCACAGATTTCGTGTGATGGGTTACCATCGGAAGTGCGGCGCACGAGGTCATGCATCTTGGCGCAGCCATCGAGCGAAAGGCCCACATGAAAACCATTCTCGCGGAGCCACAGGGCCTCCTCTTCACCCAGCAAGGTCATGTTGGTGGTCACGGTGCGCTTGAGTCGGATGCCGATACGGCCCGCTTCGGCGACGGCATACTCCGTCGCCATTTTGAGCAGGTTCCACTCCAGCAATGGCTCGCCACCGAAAAACCCAAGCTGACTTTCGGGGTCGTGCTGTGTTCGTTCGGCCTGTTCAGCGGTGTGGGCGAAAGCGAAGTCCAGGGCACGACGCGCTGTGTCCCAGCTCATGCTGCGGGCGAACTTTGGCCCGGCATAGCAGTAGTCGCAGCGCATGTTGCACGCGTGCGTGAGACAAAGGGTGACGTCCATTGTTGCTCAACGAGATGGCTTGTCACCAGGCTGAGGCGGAGCCTCCTTCGCGGGTTGTGGAGATTCCAAAATGACGCCAGACAATCGTCTGGCCGGCTGAGCAACAATGCCCTGTGTGCGGTGTACCGTCTCCGTCTTGTTACATGCACTGGTCACCAGTCCGGTGCCTAGCAAGACGGCACCTAATAAATTCCGGTTGCGCAGAAATTCCTTGCGATCGGGATAAGAGGGCTTGGTGAAATCTTTGACCCGTTGCACATCCATGTTGCACATGGTGGTAGCCTGCCATTTCGAGGTCAAGCGTGATTTTTCAACGTGGTGAACGGAGGAATTTCGGATCTGACTGAGGTGGCCGCTGGTCGCGCCTGTTGCCTCATAAATCGAGCACATCGAAAGGTTCCGGAACGGCCTTTTCTCTGGAGTATTGGCTGCCGCCAGTCATGCTGCGGCCCGTGCATGCCGACGCAGTCATCATTCAGACATTCACCGTCGGGGAAGCGCCGTATCTCGCGCCAGGCGGGCAAATCCCCGATGACGTGCTGCTGCACAGACTGGTGTGTCGGAACCTGCCGTTCCCGCAGGAATTGACATGCCGTTATCGTAACGGATTTTTTGAAATCTCAGCCGATCCCGCCAAGTGCCTGAGGCTCAGGGAGGCGATAAAGTCCCATGTCGCCCTCATTGGGCAAACCTGTGAAAAGAACGATGACGAGGTGATTGCGTCTCTGCGCCGACTGCTGAGCTTCAATCCGTTTTTTGAGAGAGCCAGGATCGACCTCTCACAGATGCTGGTAGAAGGCGGCCAGGCAGATGAGGCTCTCGATGAGTTGGTGGAGGGCTTGCGCATCGATCCGGACAATCCGGCCTATTATGCCTCAGCCTCGTTCCTGTTGACCCGCACGGAGGCCATGCGGACTGTGGCGGAACGCTATGCCTCCAAGGCCATTGAACTGAATACCTGTGGGGCGCTTGCTGATTACGTGCTTGGATATATTGCACTGGACAACGACGATGCGGCCAGAGCCGTGCGGCATTTCGACCGCATGCTGGAATTGGAGCCAAACGCATGCATAGCCCACTACGGGAAGGGCCAGGCGCTCGGGCGCATGGGTCGCTTCAAAAATGCGGCCGCCGAGTTTGAGAAATTCTTCATGGCTGCCCGTGGGGCGACGCTCGCAAGAGAATTTGTCGAGACCAGCCAGGGCATGTATCTGGAGTGTTGCTCCCACCTTGAGAAGCGCACGAGGGAGGCCCGCGAAAAAGCAGCCAAACGTGAGATGGCGCGGCTGGAGGCCGAACTCGGCTGGTGTGTGGAACTCCGCGAGAACGACCCGGGAGAGGCGTCCAACACCTCTACGCCGACTATTGTCTGGCGCAACCACATCCCGCCGGGCACGGTGATCATCCAAGGCCCACGCAGTGTGTTGGACAGGCCTGATTTTGTGCTTCGCAATCTGTTGGAGATTCGTATTGAGACGCTCGCGCACAGACAAAACAAGTCCTGCCCACGCCCGACCTTGCGCCAGCAGGCCGCGGCGATTGCCGTTACTTGCGGCGAGTCGCAGATTTGTCTGCCTGACGAATGCGACCTCAAAGAGCGTGAAGAGTTTTTCGCTTCCCAGCGGGATCTGTGCGCCACCGTCATCTTTGAGCCGGTCAATTGGCTGATAGACACGCGCATCCTCAAAGATTGGCCGTTGTTCAAGTGGTTGCGCCTGTTGACGTTTCATGACGCGGTCCAATTGCAACTCCAGGCGTGCGGGGATGAGGCGTTTGGGGAGTTGATGGCACCGAGCGCCCGTACGGCACTCATGGCGATGCTCGGAGCCGGTGCGCTGATCCTCGCGGATCTTTCAAACGGCGCGCTCGATCTGACTGAAGTTTGCCGTCGGTTGCCCGTCTGGTCCCGGTGCCTCCACATCAGGGACCACTGGAAAAACCGGGTGGAGCGGAAATTCAAGCCGGGCGAAGAGGCGGCGTTGATCGACGAAATCGCCACCATCGCCGGCTTCATCACGGACCGGAAGATCCTGACCCAGGGACGTCTTTTCTGAAGGTGTCTATCACTAATGGATATCGCTTGCGTATCCATGAAAGACCATAACCTATTCCATTACTGTGACGCCTACGTGTCTACTGGCCGTGAAGCATGGGTCACGTCACCAATGCGTTTCGTCAGTGAGTCCACTTGGGACATTGGACCACTCATTCACTTAATGGCTGGAATGCGTCACCAATGCCTTTCGGCAGTGAGTCCACATGGGACCCTGCGGGGCTTTTGGGTGCGCGGGAAGACCCGCTGGGTCACCAATGCCTTTCGGCAGTGAGTCCACATGGGACGACTGGATTGAAAGCACCACTGCCAATTCCACAATCGTCACCAATGCCTTTCGGCAGTGAGTCCACATGGGACCGCCTGACGCCGCGCTCAGGGCCGTTGCCACTCGCCTTGGCGTCACCAATGCCTTTCGGCAGTGAGTCCACATGGGACTCGTTCGCTCCCGCCGACCCGATGCGCAGCATCGCCAAGTCACCAATGCCTTTCGGCAGTGAGTCCACATGGGACGAACGGTATTACCTCCGATAACAAAACAACAAGCCCAGTCACCAATGCCTTTCGGCAGTGAGTCCACATGGGACGGC
>CAIYYV010000077.1 GCA_903930425.1 Akkermansiaceae bacterium
GGACATTGGGTGGGATTTGCATCGCCAGTATGGGCAAACGGCGCGAGTCTGATGGCATGCAATCGACGCTGGCCACCTTGATTCGACTGACGCGGTTATCGGACACCAGTTTGATTGTGCATTGGTTCACGGAGGAGCACGGGTTGATTAAGACCGTGGCGAAGGGGGCGCGTCGTCCGAAGAGTGCCTTTGCAGGGCAGTTGGATCTTTTTTTTGGTGGGGAAATCACATTTCAGGAGGCGAGGACAGGGGAGTTGCATGCGTTGCGTGAGGTATTCATTCATCGTTGGCGTCACGGCTTGCGCAAAAACTATCATTCGATGCTGTTGGCGGCCTATTGCTGTCAGTTATTGGAATCTGCGGTGGAATCCGGGCATCCGGTGCCTGAGCTTCGGGATTTGTTGGAGCGAGCGCTGGATCACCTTGACGTCACGGAGGCGAGTTTACGGGCGCTGCGTCATTTTGAGAGCGAGTTAGCGCGTTTGCTCGGGATTTTTCACGACAAGCGGTCGCCGGACCGATTGTTGTGTGACGCGTTGGGAGCGCTGCCGGCATCGCGGGAGGAATTGGTGGGAAGACTTTTTCATTGACGGGTGGTTTTGGCTCGTCAGCGGCTGAAAATTATTGTGACTTGTGGGAGTAAACCAACTGCTCTTCTCCATGGACTCACCGACCGCAACCTTGATTGGCATTTTACAGGACCGTGTCGCAGCGCTTCGGGCTGCGGATGATTTGGATGAGGCGCTTCACGCCGCGACTGCCGCCGTGGAAAAATGCCAGCAAACCCTTGGTCCGAATCAGGATTGCATTGATGCATTTGCGTCTACGTTAGAAATTCGAGGAGACATTCACAGAGAACTGGGGAATTTTGAGCATGCTCGTGATGATTACCGTCAGGCGATTGACCAACTGGACGATCGTGCCGAGCAAAGCGGTCAAATAGGGCGTCTTCATGCAGCGCTGGGTGCCGCTTATGACGGGATGGGTCGGATCGACAAGGCGGCGGCGCATTGGCATCAAGCCATTGAATTTTTTGAAAAGCATGAGCCGCCGTTGATGCTCGACATTGCGGCGATGACGAACAATCTCGGATTTCTTTACAAGGGTGCGGGGGATCTGGATGCGGCCGAGTCGCAATTTTTGCGGGCCTTGGAAATCGTTCATTCGCAGTTGGGTCAGGAGCATGAAAAGACTGCCACGGTTTCGAGCAATCTTGGTGCGCTCTATCAGGCGGCTGGTTTTCACGAGCAATCGCGGGAGATGCACATGATGGCGCTTGAAACGCGGCGCAATCTGTTAGGTGAGGGGCATCCTGACACTGCGCAATCGCACAACAATCTTGCGCTCGCGTTGTTGAGCACGGGGGATCGGGACTGGTCGCGGCGGCATTTTGAAGATGCGCTGGCCAGTTACGAATCGCTTGGATTGGAATACAAGGAGGACCTTGAAGCCGTCGTGTCGAACTATTGTGATTTTCTGCGAGAAGAAGGAGAGGGTCCGCTTGCAGAAGCCATTGCTCAGCGCGTTAAGAAGAGGATCGAGGGATTGGCGGCCGGGGCTTAGGAAGGGATTTTTTCCACTTGGGCAACGGCCATTGCGGCGATGCCTTCTTTGCGACCGATGAAGCCCAAGCCCTCGTTGGTGGTGGCCTTGATGCCGACGCGTTCCGGCGGGATGCCGAGTGCATTGCCGATGTTGCTTTGCATGGGTTCGCGATAGGCGAGCACTTTGGGGGTTTCCGCGACGAGGGTGGAGTCCACATTGATGATTTGGCAATGGGATTTTCGAGCGAGGTCCCGGCATTTTTCGAGAATTTTGAGGGAGCTGATGTTTTTGCAGGCCGGGTCGCCGGGAGGGAAGTAATGGCCGATATCCGGGAGTCCCATGGCACCGAGGACGGCATCGGCGATGGCATGGCAGAGCACATCTGCGTCCGAGTGGCCGTCAAGTCCGAGGGGGTGGGGGATGGTTACGCCGCCCAGAATGAGTGGACGGTTTTCCGTAAAACTATGGACGTCGTAGCCGATGCCTGTCATGTGAGGGGAGTGGGATTCGGGATTTTCTATCAGAGAATTTCTTCCACGGGAATATGGCCGTTGCTGGCGACGATGGACCAGGCGTCCGGGTGGTTAGGGACGGGAGTGAGGACGACTTTGCCTCCGGCGGTTTCGACGAGGAGTTGACCTGCGGCGATGTCCCAGAGAGAGATGCGGGATTCGATATAGGCGTCGAGCCGGCCGCAGGCGATGTAGGCCATGCCGAGGGCGGCGGAGCCCATCATGCGCATTTTCCGAGCGCGGAGGGACGCCTTGTGGAAGCGTTCGATTCCGGTGCGGAGGGCTTCCTCGTCTTTGCCGCAGCCGACGAAGAGGATGGACTGATCGAAGGAGTTGCGTTTGCTGGCGTGGATTGGGCGGCCATTGAGGAGGGCGGGGCCGCCTTTTGCGACGGTCCAGGTTTCGCCGACCATGGGGTCATGGATGACGCCGACGGTGATTTCACCGGCGACGCGCAAGGCGATGGAGACGCAGAAATGGGGGATGCCGTAGAAAAAATTCACGGTTCCGTCGATCGGGTCGACGATCCATTGGCGGGGTGAATCCGGGTTGCCGGCGAGGCCTTCCTCGCCGTAGAGGGCGTCGCCCGGTCGGGCCCCTAACAGGATTTGGGTGATGAGTTCTTGGGATTCCTTATCGAGAGCGAGTTTGATATCGTGGTGAGACGCTTCATCGACGACGGGGTCCGACCCGAAATGTTGGCGGAGGAGTTGGCCTGCGGTGAGGGCTGCGATGGAGGCGAGGGCGAGGTCGGTCATGGATGTGGGTTGTCAGGAAGGGGACTTGGGGGGATTGGCTGGAGGGGTGGCGGTGCGGGAGCTGTGGAGTTCGAGGATGGATGAGACGAGATGA
>CAIYYV010000078.1 GCA_903930425.1 Akkermansiaceae bacterium
GAAAACCGCGCCCGCCGTGAAGAAATTCCTTCCCAACCGCCGCCTCAACCGCTATCACTCATCCCGTTAGCCAGCCCTTCGGGCTTCTATCAGATTAACGGAAAATTGAACATCCCCCCTGTCCGAGGGAATCATTGATAACCAGGAGCAGGCCATAATGAAATTAGAGGAGCTAGTCGGTGAGATGAACCGGAGATACACGGTGCTCAAAGCGAACAAAGTCGCTAATATCTTCGATCTCAACAATAAACCTGATGCCACCGAATACTTGCCATTTCTGTGGGTCATTCACGACGAGTTCGCCGAGTGGATGCTGACCGAAAGTTACGCCAAATCGGTTTCGGATATTGTAAGCCGACTTGGAGTGAAGGCCCGTGCCGCAGGGATCTCGCTCGTCTTTGCCGCCCAGCGCCCCTCGGCAGACGTCATGCCAATGCAGCTAAGGGCGAATCTCGGAAATCGGCTCGTTCTTCGTGTCGATGGAGAGGGTACGTCGGAGATTGCGCTCGGAGAAAAAGGCGCTGAACGGCTCCTTGGCAAAGGTCACATGGCGGCCAAACTTGAAGGAGAGTCTGAAATAATTCAGGCGCAGGTTCCTTTTGTTAACGATTTATTCTTGGCAAGTGTGGTGAAAATGATGATCAAAGAAGAGAGTTTCTGAAATCTGATCAGCTGTTTATTAACGAAAACTTGTCGATGGCATCTGTAAGCTTCCCAAACTCGTCCTTGGTCGTGTTTAATCCGACGCTAATACGAATCGATTCGCTGGCTCTCTGGTGTGAACTCGCCATGGCGAAAATCACATGCGATGGAGTGATAGCACTCTCCAGACAAGCTGAGCCCGAGGAAACGCAAATGCTCTTTTGATCAAGGAACGTGACCATCGCGTCGCCATCCAAACCCGGAAGGTAGATATTCGAAGTATTCGGCAGTCTCTCGGTCTCACCGCCGTTTATTTCGGCTCTCTGAATCCGTTGAATCAACAAACTTTCAAATTCATCGCGCAGTTTCTTGATCGGATTCCAGCAACCGGCATCCCGCGTGCTAACGATTTCCGCCGCCGCTCCTAATGCGACAATCAACGGTACGCTTTCGGTGCCGCCACGCATTCCTTTTTCCTGTTTGCCTCCAACAATGAGGGGTTCAAACGATGCTGGTTCAGACAAAATCAAAGCACCGATTCCCTTTGGCGATCCGATCTTGTGTCCGCTGACGGAAAGAAAAGAGGCACCGAATTTTCCGAAGTGGATTGGCACTTTGCCAATTGCCTGAACGGCATCTGTGTGGAACGGAACTCCGGCATCACCGCAGATCTTTGAGAATTCCGCTACTGGCCAAATAACACCGGTTTCGTTGTTCGCCCACATTAACGAAACGAGGGCCGTGTCTGGACGGATGGCCGCTTTGAGATCATCGTTCGAAATCATTCCGGCGGCATCCACTGGCAGACAGGTAATCTCGACGCCGTGGTGTCGTTTTACAAAATCGCAGTAGGCCAAGATCGCCGAATGTTCGACAACCGACGTGACAATGTGGCGCTTCGTGGGATCGTGGATCAGAACCGAATGAATGGCTGAATTGTTCGCTTCTGTCGCCCCGCTTGTGAATAGGACCTGCTCCGGATAAGCTCCAACCAATGTGGCGACTTTGCTGCGGGCCTCCTCAATGGCCCGTCGTGCAGCACGGCCTGGTGCATGGATGCTGGATGGGTTCCCCCAGTTCGTGGTCAACCACGGCATCATCGCCTCCGCCACTTCAGGGAGCACAGGCGTCGTTGCGTTGTGGTCGAGGTAGATCAATGCGGACTTAGAGTAGAAATTTTGCCTCCCGATGCCACTCAAAATGTTTCGGGTCCGGCCTGAGCCGGGCGTGGCTGTGGAAAAGGAGTGGCTGTAGGTGACGTTCTGCGAGGATTCTCCCGAGGGGTGAGCTTTCCTGGAAGCGGTCGATGGCGACATGGATGAGGAAGAGGTTGTCGCCCTCGGGGATGGCGGACCAAAGTCCAGCGTCGAACATCCAGTGAGCATCGGGTGTTAGGGCGAGGCCGTTGCGGGGATTGTCGTTGCCGCTGACGGCGTGCTGGTGGATGTGGGCGGCCTGGACGATGGAGGTGGTTTCGGTGTCGAGGCGATAGCCGGTGAGGGCGCAGGTGAAGTAATAGCCTCCAAGCACGTCGCTCTTGAAGCGGCTGTCGCGGCCTTTTTTCTGGCTGGCCTTGAAGGCGGTGGCGTCCTTGCGAAGGGCATTGACTGCTGCGGATTCTATCAGTGGCAGGCCAAGCCGGGCGCAGAGCATGACTTGCTCGTGTGGAAGAAAATAGATGGAGACGAGTGTTTCGCGGGCCTTGCGGCGGAACGCAGCGTCTAGCAGGCAGGAGAAAAGACTTGGGTCAAGATGGCACAAACGGGTGGTGGCTTTTGACGCAGACGGTTGACCATCGATGGTGAAGCGTTCCCAGACCTTGTCCTTGTCGCCGCCGAGCGCGTGGAACGGCATCAGAATCTCCGGGGCGTTGCGTTGACGTTCGCGGACGAGTTCCCAGTAATCGCGGAACCGCGAGACGAGGCGGACATCGAAACGGATCCAGCCATCCGAGATATCGCCGGATTCGATCAGGTCGATAACTGTTAGGAGCATCAGCGGCTTGTGTGGGGCGATGCCGCGACTCTCCGTGCGAGCCACGTTGAGATTGGCGAGTTTGCCGAGCCAGAGGGTGCAGTTCATCGGAGAGTAGGGTGGCGCAGTGTATCGGGCAGATCTGGCAAGCCTTTCGCCCGCCACTCGGCGATGAATCACGCGGTGAGGTATGCAAGAACGCTGTGCGGAAGCCAAGTCAGAATCTGAGCCTGGCCCCGACTTCACCTGTGACACGCGGGGTGCGGGCGAGATGAGTAATTCATCGAGATTCAAAGTCACCACGCTTCTCAGCGCGACCATTTTCGTGGGGCCACGAAAATGGTGTTCAAGTTCACGATGTGTTCCGTGCTTTACTCGGCCCACCCGTTTGATACGCATCCATCCCCGCCTTGGATAGCATCCTTGGCCCAACACCCTGCTTCGGCGGGGTGTTTCTTTTTCTGGTTGTATTGAGGAATGACTTGCGGACCCGGTTAGAAAATTGAGGTCGTGCTCGCTTGCCAAGTGGGCCGGGCGGTCGGGGCTGGGGCGGTTCTTTCGCGTTCCTTTGGAGTGCTGCCCCGGCGGTGCAGCGCCACCGAGGATACCCAAGCCGAGCAGTGATGGAGATCATCAGAGATTGCCGTAATCCATTTTCGAACGGTGCCACTGCAAATGGCCTGGATCTGATAGAATCTCGAAACTGGCTGCCGCCTAAAAAACTGGTCCAGGCTGAGTGAGAGGATTTGAATCAAATCAAGTCCGAAACAATGAAGCAAAAAAGACACACACCAGAAGAAATTATTCGTTTGCTGCGCGAGAGCGACAGCAGTCCTCTTAGCCAGGAAAAGTTTTGC
>CAIYYV010000079.1 GCA_903930425.1 Akkermansiaceae bacterium
GTCATTCCCTAGAGTCGCTCAGTCCGCTCAGCGAGGGTGAGCTCAACGAGTGGGAGGAAGCATACGCAGCGGTGGAGGCCTATCTTCAAGCGTTGCGTCTCCGCAACCGATTGCTTGTGGCCGAGTTGGTGCGCGGCATTTTGTGGCGGGCCTCGGCCCGGCGCGCGGACGAACCGGAGAAGCCCGCGAGATTTCTCGCGATGGAGGAGGCGCTTTCGGAAATTGCCGAGTGGACGCAGGACGTGCTGGACGTTCCGTTAGAGAACCGCCGTCTCGCGGCGCGCGGGCGCTTAGCGTTGTTGTTAGCGGGGATGCCGGGCAAATGGCAGGGGGTATTTTTGACTCCGGCACCGTGGCCCAAAGCGTTTGTTGAGGCGATGAGGAAATCGTATTTGGCAGCGGGTCCGCATTTCGCGGCGCTGACGATGGTTCCAAAAACGCTTGAGTTGAAT
This sequence comes from Akkermansiaceae bacterium, assembly GCA_903930425.1. Classification (GTDB taxonomy): domain Bacteria; phylum Verrucomicrobiota; class Verrucomicrobiia; order Verrucomicrobiales; family Akkermansiaceae; genus Luteolibacter. The sequence continues at coordinate 453 of CAIYYV010000079.1, forward strand.
GCGATTGGGACGGGTGCGGCGCAGTGGTGGGAAACCATGGACCGCAAGCCGATTGTGCGCACGATGTTCACGGGTGTGTTGTTAGTCATCATTGCCGTCGCCGTATGGTTCTTTCTCGACTGATGGAAACTCCCCCACTATCGCCACTTGACACCGGCAAGCCATTTTGTGGTCGCACGAGCACGTTGATTCGTCGCGTGCTTTTCTTTGGCAGTGTGGGGGTGGTGAATTTGGTTTCGAGTCTCTGGCTGATGGACTTATTTTGGCGCATGGGTTTTCAAAAGGCGCATTACCCATTGCTCGCGATTTTTGTGCTATTGAACGGATTGCTCGTGCTTGGATCATTCCACGCCATTTTTGGGGCGTTTGCCGCGTTGGGGAGCCGCAATCGCGCCGCGCGCATCACCCGGCTCACCCACAACTTGACGGGCGCGCTGGCCAAGCGGCACGCGGTGGTCATGCCCATTTACAATGAGGACAGCGTGCGCGTTTGTGCCCGCATTGAGGCGATCTATCGGTCGCTCGATCACACCGGGCACCTGGGCTCATTTGATTTTTTTATTCTCAGTGACACGCGTGATTTGGATCTTTGGGTGTTGGAGGAGACGTCATGGACGAATCTTTGCCGGCGGCTCGGTGGATTCGGCCGCATCTACTATCGTCGGCGTAGGACGAATGAAAACCGCAAGGCGGGAAACATCGGTGATTTTGTCCGCAGTTGGGGAGGCGGTTATGAGGCGATGTTGGTGTTGGATGCGGACAGCCTGATGGACGGCGCGGACATTGTGAAAATGGCCCGATTGATGGAATGTTACCCGCGGTTAGGGATTTTGCAGACACCGCCGAAATTGATCCGCGGCACGTCGGTTTTCACGCGCTTGCAGCAATTTGCGATGCGGCTCTATGGGCCGCTTTTCATTCGTGGGCTCAATTACTGGCAGCTTGGCGGTGGCAGTTATTGGGGGCACAACGCGCTGATCCGTTTGAAACCGTTTTCGGAATTTTGTGAATTGCCGGCGCTTCCGGGGCGCGAGCCGTTTGGGGGGCGGATATTGAGTCACGATTTTGTGGAAGCGGCCTTGATGGTGGCAGAAGGGTGGGAAGTCTGGCTGGCCTGGGACATTGAGGGTACTTACGAGGAAGCTCCGCCGACCTTGGTGGATCACTTGATCCGCGACCGTCGCTGGTGCCAGGGCAACCTCCAGCACCTCTGGCTCATCTTTGCGCGCAAGCTCCCCTTCTCTGTTCGCATGCACCTCTTCATGGGTATCATGGCCTATCTCGGCAGCCCGCTCTGGTTTCTCTTTTTGCTGCTCGGGACGTGGGTCGCCTGGGACCGTTACTCGAGTGATTTGAGCCTGCTTCCATTTGAAAGTTATGTGGATCGCTGGTTTCATATTGATGGGATTGGCCAGAGCCTCATTCTCACCGCAGTGATTTTTTCCCTGCTGTTTTTACCGAAAATTTTGGCGGTAAGCGGGGCGATTCTGGTCCCGCGCGTCCGCCGGTCCTTCGGCGGCTTGTTTCCGATACTGGCGGGCTCGATGTTAGAAACCCTCGTGTCGATGTTGCTTGCCCCGTGTATCATGGCGGCGCACACGCTCATGGTTTTGAGCATCATGCTTGGACGCACCGTCGCCTGGGGCAACCAGAACCGTGAGGCCGACGGCACGTCATGGCGTGATGCGATTCGTTTTCATGCCTTCCCCACCCTGCTTGGTGGCGTCTGGACACTTATTGCGTTGAAAATCAGTTTGGTGTTCACCGCGTGGATGGCTCCAATTCTGTTAGGTCTGCTGTTATCCGCGCCGGTATCGGTATGGACGAGCCGGTCGCGATATGGGAAGGCGTTGGCGAGGCACAAGATACTCGCGACTCCGGAGGAGCTCAATATACCGGCGGTGATTCGGTTGGCGGACGACGCGCGGGCGGCGGTGGATCCCGCGCTGGACGCATCGGTGGAAGGTCGGCGCGGGCTGGTGGCGGCGGTAGTGGATCCCTACGTGAACGGGGTGCATGTTTCGCTGCTAGAATTTGCTGAGCTGACCGAGTCTGGGGAGGCGCTTGCCGAGCGTTGTCTCACGGCGGGTCCGGGGGATTTGACAAAAAGCGAGCTTTCCGAGTTACTCTATCTTGCCCCGGCGATGCTGATGATGCATCGTGCGGTGTGGTTGCGCTCTACGGAGGGTATGCACACGGTTTGGACGCAGGCGGTTGAAAGTTACCGCAGGCGCCTCGATCAATCCTTGACTCTCTGACCCCGATACACCCGAATCCAGCCATGCTCCAAATCAATCCGGATCTTACTGACCTTGTTTCCGACGCCGCGTCGGGGTTATTCACCCGCCTTCAATCCAAGGCCACCATCACGGCCGCCGCACCGGGGCGGGTCAATTTGATTGGTGAGCATATCGACTATTGCGACGGCTTTGTGATGCCGTTTGCGATTGATCGATATATTGTGATTGCCGGTTGTGCGAATGGCGGCACGCAAGCGAGGATTGCGGACCAGACATTTCCGGACACTGCGCAACTGGATCTCACACAACTTCAGGAGGAAGGCGTTCCGAAATGGTCGAATTACCTGCGTGGAGTCATTCGCGGGTTTCAGGACCGGGGTCACCACATTCCGGGGTTTGACGCGTTCATCCTCTCGTCGGTGCCCGGAGGCGCCGGCTTGTCGTCGTCGGCGGCGCTTGAATGTGCCATGGCCACTTTTCTTGAGGGCCTGTTAGACACGCGGCTCGAGACGCGGGAGAAGGCATTGCTTTGTCAGAAGGCGGAGCACGATTTCGCGCATGTCCCGTGTGGCATTATGGATCAATTTGCCTCGGCGTTTGGCAAGGCGAACCGTTTGGTTTTGATTGATTGCAAGTCGGGCGAGCCGGAGTTGGTGCCTTTTGACAACCCGGACCTCACCGTGGTGATTTCTAACACCATGGTGCATCACGAATTGTCCGACGGCGGATACGCGGCACGGCGGAAGCACACGGAGGACGGTCTCGCCATTCTTGGAAAAGCATCATGGCGCGATGTCACAAGTGCGGATGTGCAGGCGCACTGGGCGGCGCTGGGTGATCCGGTGAACCGTCGCTCGCGGCATGTGGTGGGGGAGATTTCCCGCACGATCGCCGCGGCGGCCGCGCTCGCGAGGAATGATTTTGAAACGCTCGGGCCCTTGATGGCGGCGAGTCATGACTCCCTGCGAGACGACTTTGAGGTTTCCTGCAAGGAGCTCGACATCATGGTGGAGATCGCCCGTAAAATCGGCCGCAATGGAGGCGTCATCGGCACCCGCATGACCGGTGGCGGGTTCGGGGGGTCGACCGTCACGCTTTGTGAATCGCGCAAGGCTTCGGAAATCGCGGTCACACTTGCGGGTGAATACGAGAAGGCGACCGGGATCCGCCCACAGATATTTGCGTCGCGCCCGTCCCAGGGCGCGCATTTGGTCAAGTCATAGTGGATCGTGGAGAGCAGATACCATCGGTCTGGGAATCGCACTTGGCACCCGGCAAAAAATCATGAAAGAGTCGTTACGTGAGGATACTCGAGGATTTTTTTGTCGGTTGTGACAAGTGTCAGTTTGTTGAGACGGGCGGTGGCGATGATCACGCGATCTGCGGGATCCCGGTGAACGGCGGGCGGAAGGCTGTAGGCTTCCGCTAAGACCTGATGCGTGATGGGCAGGCAAATCCACGCCGTTTTCTGGAGCAACGAGTCCCACCAAGAGCGCCAATGCTGTTTGAGAGTGATTCTGCCGCGCTCCTGAAGGCAGGCGA
>CAIYYV010000080.1 GCA_903930425.1 Akkermansiaceae bacterium
CCGCCCAGCGGTTGCTGCGGAATTTCCCTAACATCAGCGACCCCGCTCCCAGAAGCGGAAGCAGAATGAGCAAAACAAGCCAGAGCGGCTGGGCGAATTTCATCAGATCAGGACGATGGAGGGGATTGGAATGCAAACACCATGGCCGACGCGAGCGCCGCAAACAAGGTAAGACCAAGAAACCACGGAAACCACTCGATATCATCGATCACGGTGAAACTTTTCGCGTCCGTTTTTTCGAGCTGGTCAATCGTGGTGAACGTTTTTCTGAGCGATTCGAGATCCTGAGCCCAGTAATGCTCGGCTCCGGTGAGCAATGCAATTTTTTGAAGAGTCGGGAGATCGAATTCCTGATAGGGAAAACGCATGATACTCCGGTCGACCCGGCCTTCCTTGGTGCCGATGGCGATGGTATATATCTTGATACCGAGAGTTTTCGCGTGCTCTGCCGCTTCAAGAGGACTGATTTTCCCTGAATTGCTGGCGCCGTCAGTGATGAGCACGATGATTTTGCTTTTGGCATCCCGGGAGTCCAAACGCGATGCGGCCGCCGATAAGGCGGATCCGATCGCCGTGCCTTGATCCTTGACCGTGCCATGATCAAACCGATCGTTCAGACGAAGTTCCCCAAGGGAAGATCGCAACCACCGATGGTCAAGCGTGATCGGACTGGCGTCACGCGGCCTGCCTGCGAAGGCGACAAGACCCATCCGGTCGTCAGGACGACGACCCATGAAATCATCCACCACCATTTTCGCCACATCAATGCGTTTCACACGCTCGCCCTGATCGATGAAATCATCGATGTCCATCGAGAGCGAAACGTCAAAGGCAATCATGATATCAATACCGCTGGCAGTGCGGCTTTGATATTCATTACGCCAAACCGGACGGGCCATTGAAAAAATAGCACCGACAAGAGCCACAAAAGCCAACGGCAGGCCAAGCCCACCCGCAGTGCGGCGCACCCGCTTTTCCACACCCGCCCACACGGATAGATTGGGAAATATGACGGCCGCCTCCGAACCTTTACCCCGACGAAGCACAATCAATAATAACGACGGAAGAAGCAGGAGCAACCAGGCGGAATTTGCAAAACGGAAATGTTCAAAAAACGCGCTCATGTCGCATATCCATGATGAAGAACTTCAAGCAATACACGGGATTCCGCAATCACGCTCAACGGAAATTCCTCAGAAATCTCAGAAGAATATTTCAAGCTGGCCAATCGGTCGAACCCGGCTTGCGCGGCCATTCGGGCATTCGGTGTGAGCGACTCCAATACGTGGTGCCTCAAGACAAATTCCTCATGAGTTTCATACAATGCGGGATCCCCCGCTGCGACGGATAGATAACTCCTGAGGATCCATGAGGCTTGAACCGCCGCGTCCCTCACATCATCTGCGGCAATCCTATCCAACGCCTCAATGGCCACAGCAAACGCCGCCTTTCTCACCGCAAGCGAAGTGGCAACCGGGGATCTTTTCTTTCTCCTAAACCAAATCATCACAATCACTAACAGAACAACAAGCACAACCCAAGCCCACATGGGCCATGATCGGGAATCGGGAATCAACGCCTCGGGCGAGGCGGGTTCCATCAATTCAAATCCGTGGGTTGTCCCGTTCATTGGGTTCAGCGGGTTTGTTTCCGACTGCGGCGCTTGAGAAGACGGTGCAGTGCCGAAAGGGTGTCTCCATGGGTCGTGAGATCCGCGGAGTCGATCCCGTATTTCTTGAAAACCATCGAGATGCTGTCCTGCTGCTGGTACATGAGTTTGGCATAACTCGCGCGCAACTCCGGGTTGCCCGTGTGAATTTGGGTTTCAAATCCCGTCTCAGGATCAATCATGACCACTGTCCCGGCTTTTGGCAGATTGGATTCCAGCGGGTCCATGACGCGCAGCGCGACGGTTTCGTGCTTGCGGGCAAGCTTGCCTAAAGGGCGTTCCAGCCCGTTCGAAATAAAGTCGGAAATGAGAAATACTAACGATTTACGAGGCAGGGTGCTGATTAAAAAATCACAAACCCCAGCTACCTAGGTGCCAGGCAGGGCGGGCTTGGCCACCAGGATTTCACGAATCATGCGCAACAAATGACGGCCACCCTTTTCCGCGGGAATGAATAACATCGGCTCACTTGCAAATAACACCAAGCCAACCTTGTCGCCATTGTGCAAGGCGCTGAATCCTAACACCGCCGCTATCTCCGCCGCCACCTCGCGCTTGCTCAATGCCACACTCCCGTAATCCACCGATCCTGAAACATCCACCGCCAAAATCACCGCCAACTCCCGCTCCTCATGAAACTTGCGAATAAACGGTTGGTTCATCCGCGCTGTCACATTCCAATCAATAAACCGCACCTCGTCCCCATGCTGATACTCGCGAAAATCATCAAAATCCATCCCCTGCCCGCGAAATGAAGACCGATACTCACCAGAAAATGACTCGCGCACCAATCGCCGGGCCCGGATCTCCAGCCGGCGCACTCGCACCATTATCTCCTCAATCTGGTCGGCTGTCGGCACCCGTGCTTTGAAATTTAAAATTGAAAATCATACCCTCACGGCACCGGCACTTTGCCCATGATGCGCTCAATGATGGAATCGGTGGTGATCTCCTCGGCCTCGGCTTCGTAGGTCAATAAAATCCGGTGACGCAACACATCAAGCGCCATGTCCTTCACGTCCTGCGGTGTGACAAATGCCCGACCCTGCATGAATGCCAAGGCCCGCGCCGTGAGAGCCAAATGAATCGTGCCTCGAGGTGAGGCACCGGCACGCACCAGATTCTTGAGTGGCGCGTCCACAAGACCAGGAAAACGCGTCGTGTGGATGATCTGCACAATGTATTTCCGAATCGCCGGATCCATGTAAACCTGATTGACCAGCTCTCTCGAAGCCCCCACCTGCTCGGCACTCGCTACATGCCGCGTCCGATACGGCGGCGTCGAGGTCGCCATCCGGTCAAGAATGAGCAACTCTTCTTCCTGACTCGGGTAATCCACAGTCACTTTCAGCAAAAAACGGTCAAGCTGGGCCTCAGGAAGCTGATAGGTGCCCTCCTGATCAATCGGATTCTGCGTCGCCAACACGAGAAATGGCTCTGGCAACGGATACGAATGGTCACCCAAGGTTACCTGACGTTCCTGCATGGCTTCTAACAGCGCTGACTGCACCTTCGCAGGCGCACGGTTGATTTCATCTGCTAGAATGAGATTATTGAAGACGGGCCCGAGCTTGGGCTCAAACTTCGTGGCCTGGGGGTGGTAAATCATGGTGCCTAATAAGTCTGCCGGCAAAAGGTCCGGAGTGAATTGAAAGCGCGCAAATGACGCCGCCAACGATCCGGAAAGCGCCTTGACCGCCAGAGTTTTGGCCAAGCCAGGTACCCCTTCTAGCAGAATATGCCCATTGCACAACAAGCCAATCAGCAGGCGGTCCACCAGCCGTTTCTGACCCACGAGGACGCGCCCCATCTCATCCTTGACGGCTTGAATCCATAAGCTGGATTCCGCGATTCTCTCTTGTAAGTTTTCCATGGTCATCGAATTGCCGGGAAATTCTGGCACGCCAGCACGCCTACCGCAAGCACCAGAAAACACACCCGCCTGACACGCTCAAGGCACACAAAACACCCGTAAAATGCGCGGAATTTTCACTCTTTGCCATTCGGCGGCAAGGGCGCGGGCCCCGTCTTCTCCATCAATGCGGGGGAGTCCGACGGAATCATGGCGGGCGCATCGGGATCAATCACCGTGGGAATCGCGCCTTCAGGCGGCAACTCGGCAGGCCGCACGGCGGGAAACGGTTGACCACTTCCATCTAACGGTGGGTAAACTTGGAATTCTCCAGGACGGGTGACGGGACCCGTTTGGGCGGCATTTGGATCCTCGAGCATGACGGACGGCACAAAACCCACCTCGCCGCTGTCCAATTCCACCTTCACATAGCTTTCATTGTGCGAAACAACCTTCATCGATGTGCCGCGCGTAAGCAGCTTGTCCGCCTCCCCCTCGCCATTTGGCCGGGTTTTGAAAAACGCAGTATTGTTGATGGCAGCCTGCACGAATTGCCCAGCGGGAAAAACCACCCCGGCATCGGAACCCGTATGGCGCTCGCTACCTGGTTGGCGAAGCGGGTCAAAACTTCCGTGAGTGATGGGACCGGTCATGCGTGCACAGGCCACAAGACCCAAAACCATCACAGGAAGAAAAGCCAATACGTGTTTCATGGTTGAAAAAACAAACATGAGCGCGTTCCTGAGTCAATCTCATTCCCGGGGGATTCGCCAAATGAACAAAAAGAGGAAACCGCACCACTCCCCTAAGCACCCCGCGCCCGATCAATCACTTGATTCTTCTCGTCGAGCAATAGGATTTGGGGCTTCAATGGCGTTTCCGAAAGGGCGAAAGCCATGATGGTGGCACGCTCCCCCGCCTTGATCAAATGGGCGGCCCCCCCGTTGATCAGAATCTTTCCAGTGCCAGACTTGCCTTCAAGCACATAGGTCTCCAACCGCGCACCCGTGGTAATCGACGCCACAAGAACCTTTTCACCCGGCCACAAATCTGCCCCCGCCATCAAATCCAACGGAATCTCGATGCTGCCTTCGTAATCGACATCCGC
>CAIYYV010000081.1 GCA_903930425.1 Akkermansiaceae bacterium
AATCAGAAATTATTTTTTCATCGGGTGCTCGCGCAGGTATTCGGCGTAGCGGGGGAATTCTTTTTCGATGTCAGCGAGCCCCCTTCGTAGCTCCGCTTTTTCAATGGGTTGGCCCTCGACCAATTCGAGCGCCTTGGTGGCGTCCATCGCTGCCTCGGTGAACTTGTTCTGTCGGACATGTGTGCCCGCCCGATATTGTAAAGCCTTGGTCAATTTTCGAGTCGCAAGATTCGGCATCGCGATGACCTTATCCAACAACTCTTCGGCCTTATCGGGGCGGTGCAGGCGGCAGAGAATCTGCGAGCGGTAATAAGGTTCATCCCCTTTGACCAAGGGAACCAGCAGCGCGGGGTTCTCAACTTCGCGTTCCACTTGCGCTGTTTCACCAGAGCATTGCAACAAAAGAAGTCTGGGAAGAACCACGCCGGGTTGTTTTCCAAGATTTGGAATGACCTCTATAATCTCGTCAAGAATTCTGATTGCGGCCGGGAAATCGAGGTTCTCGGGATAACAGGAGTAAGGCTGCATGCGGGCTAGCGAAGTCCAATAAAAGTCATTCTCAGCAGATGATACGTTCTCATTGAATTCGTTGCCGACAAACGCGCTCAGACTGTTGTATGCGAGGTTGCCATCACTGAGGATATCCCCCGCTATTTCACGGGCTTGCTTGTGTTCGGCGGGTTCATTTGCAGGTTGATGATGCTTTGAACATAACGCAACAAGGGCAACGGTTGATGTTACCATCAACCATAGCACACCTAACCAAAGCAAACGATTGCCCCGGACTTGTTTCCGAGGTTCAGCAACCAGCGCCTCGGCCATAGCCAGAAAATTGGGATAACGCTCCGTCACTCGTTCATCGGTTGCGCGGCGGATGACCCCGTGTAAACGCTTGTGTCCAGCAAGTTCGTGTGGGGTAAGGGATCCTAGACCTTGTGGCGGGGCGGTGTATGCGCCTCGACCCATGCGATCGGGTGGGTTGCCTGTTAGTAGAGTGTAAAGCGTGGCGGCCGCGCCATACATGTCCGGGTGACCACCAATATACCATGAGGGCGTCACATAGCCCGGAGTGCCCCGACGGGTGAGCGTGGCCGAGTCTGCATCCAGTAGGCTGATGTCGGCCAGGCACGGCTGCCCAGCGAAAAACAAGATGTTGTCCGGTTTCACATCGCGATGAACCAATCCGGCATCGGCGAGCGTCTGCAAGGCCCCGAGCACCGGACTCATCAGGTCGGCGATTTCCCCGGAGGTGAACCATGCGTCGTGACTTGCCCGTTCCACAATCAGCGTTGCAAGCGTCCGGGGTTGCCAGTCGGGATCAATCGGATCACTGCCGCCGGTGCCATCTGCCAAAGGCATCACGTAATAAAGCCCGTCAACCGTGCGCCCGACGTGTTCAACGGGCATTAGGTGCGGAGAGCGCAATCGGGCGGCAGCCCTGCGGTAATTGCCGATGGCTCCGAATTCCTTTTCCAATAACTCTGGCCCTGATGCCGCTATGAATTTGAGCGCGCGCAAATCACCCACGGCGTCCGACCGGCACAGCCACACCTCGCCATAACCTCCACTGCCTATCAGGCGGAGGACCGTATAGCCGTCAAGAGGGTCACCGGGATGCATGGGAGGGAATGGCGTTCCAGCGCCTACGGATAGGCTAGATACAGGTGCCCGGTTGGTGCAAGCATGCTGATAGGCCAAACGCACGAAACTTTATCCTCTGCTCTCGCTGCTTCCGCCCTGTTCAAATTCATTTCGGGTTTTAGTATCACCGCAATAACACGCGGCGGGCGGCGGCATGGCCGAAGCGAAGGTTGATGTCTAACAGGTCGACATAGTTGGCGGCGGGAATCACGGCGGGCCGCAGGTCCAGATCCAAGGTGTAGGTGAGGCGCGTTTTGCCGTTGGTTTGTTGGGCTTCGCCAGTGAACTTGATGGTAGCGAATTTGGCGGGGCCGTCCCAGTTGAATGTTTCCGGTTGAATGACGGGCTTGAGACCGGCGGGAGCAGTGACCGTCCACACGCCGTGGGCGCGAATGATATGGGGCACGAGCAGTGGACGCTGCCGGTTGTTGCTGTCGATAGCGATCAATTGCTGTGGCATGCTGGGCAGATCAAAATAGAGGCCCGTGCCGCTTTTGACTCCATAATGAGGCACTTTAACGGTGTATGAGAGCGTGCCTGGATAAGTGAAGTCGGTGACCAGATCCCCTTGCGCGCTGGCGTTTAGGTCGATAGCGTTGACCAAACCTTGGAAATCTCGCTTGCGTTCCTCCGGGGTCATTTCGCGGTATTTGGCAGCGAATTCCGCGTGCGCGGTGCCGAACTGACGCTGGGTTAGGGTGATGAGCGCGGCACCTTCGGCATCAAGCGCCAGATCCACTTGGATATCGTTGTGGCCCTTCATGGTGGTCGGCGCGGACCATGTGAACGGCTTGCCGTCCAGAGTGTAGCCGGGTTGCAGGTCCAATCCGGTGGCACCGAGCGGCGCGTATTGGCTCAACACATCCAGCGCCAGCCACTCATCGGTAACCGGATGTTTGACGCGGCAAACCAGACTGCCCAAATAACCGCCATCAGGGATGGCTAGGGCGCGCTGCAGTATGGACGGTTCGCAGGTCGCCGAGGCGGCCAGAGCCAACTCGGATTCAAAACCCGCGGCCTTGAGCAGAACATGCAACAAGATCGCACGATCGGCACTGTGGCCGTAGCCGTCCTTGAGGGTGACATCGGCTGGTGAAAACGCCACGGCGAGCGGCAACTCAGAAAAACCGGGGCCCGTGGCGCGGATTTGTCGGGCGACGAAATCTCGGATGGCGGTAAGCTTGGCCAACGGTTCGCTGTGCCCGTCAACCAGCACCCCGGCCTTGGTGACACTGGCGGGTTGATTTTCTAGCAGAGGAGTCAGCTGCACGCCGACTGTGATGGCATAGTCGCTCCAATTCCCGGTGCTCATCGTAAAGTCCGGCGCGTCCACCCAGTCGGGTGGGGCAAGATTTTCGGCCGGCTGCGGTTTGATATCCTGCCAGTAGAACGAGAGTTTGCGGCGGCCGTCTCTAACTGTCTCCGTGAAGTGTCCGTCTTTGGGGAAGTCCATCACTGGATGTGGATCAAGCTCAGCCGGAAAGTCATAGGAAATCTCGGTGTTTTTGATCGCATCATAGCTGGCAAAGGCGTAGGCGGAGTGAAACATCGACCGGTCCTTGGCGCGGGTCTTGATCGCATAGGCGATCATGGAGCCGACCTCAACCCCGGGCAGTGACACCACTAGGATTTTAGCTCCCGGATAGCGTGGGGCGCTAGCCACCCAATCGGCGTCCAGCGTGTTTATTTCCTGCGGCTGAATTTTACGCACGGTGCCATCGTTCTGAGTCACTTGAGCGTATTCAATCTCCACGTTTTCCCACACGGGATTAAAACTAAACTTGAGTTCACTGTTGGATTTTTTTCCACCGTAAGTGAGGATTTTTTGGATGACTTCCTGGCGCATAGACCAAGTGGAAGTGTTCTCGATGCGCACATCACAGCGCGAACTGAGGACCTCCACATCGGCAGTGACCGGTGCGGGAAGCGGTCCCGAAACGGCGGTAAGTCGTGGTGCTGACCCCGTACTATGGCGGGCAAAGACCGGTTGTTGGCGGACGTTGGTCTGAAGTTGAGCCGTAGCCTGCTTGAGGACGAGATACCCGGCAGGACTCAGCGTGGGCGACTTGAGGCGAATGTCGATGGCGGCTTTCAACACGCCGGGCTCCGCGCTGATACTCTTGCTAAAGCTGAAATCCTGATGCTCAGTGTTGTCATACTGTGGCAGCGAGAGTGGCTGGGCTAGGGTGGGCGGCAGTGCGATGGTTAGATCTTCCCGCATGCCACACGTCATGTCCAGTTGCAGGGGGAATCGGCGTTTTTCCAATTGCAGCGACTGACCGATGAGCCTCAACACCGTGGCGCAGTTATAGCCGATGAAGGGTAAGTCGAGTTGTGCCTCATCACCGCCGCACACCAGAATACTGGGTACGGACCAGTCGATGCTGATGCGGAGCTTGCGTGTCGAGTCGTGCATGTCCTCCGGTTCCAGTTTGAAATCGGTGACGGTGGTACCAGCCAACATGGATTTGACAGAGCCCTCGAAGGAGCGGCGGATGTCGTCGGGCTTCGCCTGAGCGAGGCTGCCGCGATACGTGACGTCGTCGATGCCAGTCATGTCAATCACGGTGGTGCCTGTGGCGCTGCCATTGTCGGCGAGTTTCACATCGGTTTTCACCAGGCACATGTTATCTTCCACGGGGGAAACGGGTGAAGTCATGAGGGTTTCGCCCTCCGGGGTGGCCACCAGATAACTCCGATTGTAGAGGTATTCAGGCATGAGATACGCTGTATTCTCGTTCGTACTGTCGATGAGCCTGTATTTGCCGTCCTGGGTGCGGGTGGCTGTGATGGCATGATTGAAATTGGCGGAGGGCACCTCTGGGTCGATTTTAGCTCCGACCATGATGATGACAGGAAACGCCGGGATGCCGGCATCGTTAAGCATCGTGGCGAGAAGCGCAGCCTTGTCACGGCAGACGCCATAGCGGTTGTCAAAGGTGATGTTCACATCGTGGGGTTCGTAACCGGGCGCACTTTTCTCGGTCGTGATGCCCATGTAGCGGATTTCCTGACTCACAAACTTGAAGATGGCAGTGATCTTTTCCTCATCGCTGGTCGCTTTGGCGGTCAGTGCCTTGGTTTTGGCTCGCATCGCCGGCGTGGATTTTTCCAGATGACTTTTGCACAAATGGTAGTACCAGCGGCTGACATCCTTCCAATCCGCCACGGTGCTCACAAGCAGGCGCTGGCAGCAGGTTGACAATGCGGGCATGCCATCCTCCGGAAACACCTGCGGCACATCGCGCCCGGTCCACGCATAACGGATTTTATCGCCTTCCACTTGCTCGCTTGCGGTGACGGTGCCCTGCACTTGACCGAGTAGCGCCTTGCTTTTGAGCGGATGATCCTTGGGTGCCAGATACTCATATGTGATCTGTTTGATGGGCATAGCGGCCTCCAGCAGCGCCCAGTTGGAATAACAACCCTGCATGCGTGGCTTGGATTCCCAGCGCCTGACGAAAAACCGAATCGTGTCGCCAATCTCCACATCCGGCACCGCGGCAACCAGAACCTTGTCGTTGGGATCGTAAATGTTGGCCGCCATCTGTGCACAATCCACCTGTTCCTTGCTGATCGACTTGGCATCGTGCTGCACAACGCTGCCGTCCGCCTTGAACACTTCCGCCGCCACAATCTCCAAGCCACCGTAGAAAACATTGTAGCTGAAACTTTTCACGCCAACCTGACGGCCCGCCTCAGTAAGCACTTTCACATACTCGTCATCCAGCGTCACATAACTGCCATCCGCCTGATATTCGCTGCGCACATGCGCGGCAACCAGCACGGTGTCCGCATCGGGGTACAGATCCGCCGTGACTTGCTTGGCAGACGCTAGGGTTTTGCCGTGATCGAGAAGTGCCGCTGGTGCCGCTGCCGCAGACGCGGTGGGGGCCTCCGCCGGGCGATCCTGGGCAGAAACGACCGTAATTGCGGCCACCGAGACGATGACGAGAAAATTCAGATGACGTGTTTTCATTGGCTGGTGGCGTGTTCGTGCAGGACTCCTGTTACCACCGCGCCGGGGTTGCAATTTTTCCACTATGTGGTGGATGTCAAACGCAAAGAAGATCCCGAGTCATCTCCACGCCGTTTCCGGCGCCAGACTTTTTTGAAAGTCCCGCGGTCGCCCGCACCCCGCCATTTGTAAATTAGCCCACTGCACACGCAATAGGCGCGCACAGCCGGGAAAATTAATTTTCGATTACCGGGAAGATTCCTTCGGTTCGCCAGAATAAATATTAAGACCCGACTCCTTGATCCAGAAACTGCATCCGGTAGGCCGGGAACCAATCCACCACAAATAATCAATTAGGTCAGTCACGCAATGTCCAACTCCCTTGCCAGGCTCCTAAGGCCGGACATGATTTCAGCCACAACATGTTTGCGACTGCGGCCGGGCATGGCCTCTGATTTGAGAAGTTGAAGGTGATCGATAGCAAGCATCCCGATGTTGGCTTCATGCTTACGCCAAAGGGCCTGGGAACGGATAGCCTCGATGGAGGAGATGGCGTCATCAACGAAGAGCTTGGAGCCGCGCGTTTCCACAGAGGATTGTTGAATGCGCTCGTGTCATAATGTATAGGTAAACCCATGCAATCATATCGCGCATCTGGAACTGTTTTGGAACTTTTTGAAGAGGTCTTCGGATGGTTTCTGGATGCGGAAGGAGTTAAGTGTTCTGGTGTTCGGCATCCGAGTTTCACTGCAAATGCTAGGACGCATATCAGAACTCACGCCGCACCTCTGGAGGACGAGATTGTAGAGCTGGATATTGAGGTGATTTCAGTTTGTTGCACTGCAAAAAAGATGTCCCGACCCCACAGGTTTAACCGATCAGCCTTTGCCGACCAACTGATTATTGATGCCGAGTTGATAGAAGATGAGCCGAACCTGCCGCTGACACGCTGACACGCTGACAACTTCCAAGAGCAACGTTCACAGTGCGGCACCATTATCAGTAAGAACAAGCTTCGTCCCGTCCTTTTGCACGAAGCCGGCATCGATTGCCGCTGCAACCAGGCTTTCGACCTCGCTGGTTTTCCGGTTGTGAAAGCTGCGAACCAGATCACGAATGCTTAATTCCCCACGGACCTTTAACCGGGAAATGACCAACTCAATCTCGCTGTGTGCGCCCGGTTGCTGTCGGCACGTAGCGTGTTTGCTCGAATGTTGATTGATGAGATTCAGGTGCGAGCCCATCAAGGCGTCGGTGATTCCCATCGCCGAATGCATGGTGTTTAAATTCACCTTTCTTTGGGGGGAAGTGGTGGCTCCTTCGTGCCGCGCCATGTGTAACAGCAGCGCAATTTTGAACAAGAGTATCGACAAACAGCCTGGGACACCTTCGGCAGCATCGCCAAACAATGGAAGTAGCTTGTAGCGCTCGTCTATATAACGCATGGCTGCGGCGACGCTCTCGGAATCATTTTGAATTATCACGTGTTTGCCGGCAATGCGGTGATCCCAGCATTTTCTCAATGCGCTATGCAGGCCGGATAAGGCGCGCTCCGACGGCAAGCCTCCATAGAGGTTAGAGGGGTTGGTCTCGGCGGCTTCTGCAAGTAACAGGGTTCGTGCGAGGCCGGAAGCGCGGATGACCGGATTCTCAAGTACAAATATCAGGTCGGATTGCTCCAACACCCAAAGGCAGGTTGTTGAGAGTTCACTACAACGCTGCGTGGTCGAACGGAATTGAGGCCGCCAGGTTCGCGCAAGTAATGCAGCAAGCTCAGCCAGAGTGCTTCTTGCCAAAGCCTTGAGCTGCGCTCCACACAAGCCGTCAAGGTTCATGCTTGCAGCTACGCCGTCAGCTGACAATTTGTTAGGCTGAAGCAAATCCCGGAAGGGATGGGTTGCCGTGATCATGGGCTCCGGGCCATCCCCATATCGTGGACAAGGAAGACTTTGGCTTTAGTGGCGACGCGGTGTGGGCAGGAGAGGGAAGATGGCGGGGATTCCGCGCTTTTCTGATAACCAGCAGGTAGCCCGGCGGCCAGAGGACAGTCGGGATTTCTTCAAGCATTCTGGCCGGGCAGCTGCGGAATGATCTCTCCTAGAAATGCGCAGAGATAATGCGGCAGGTTGAGTAGCGAGTATCGCACCGCTTGGCCTTGGGTGGTGGAGACCTCCATGACTTGCAGGCTGGGCGGATTGCGGTCGAGGCGCAGCGCGAGCGGGAGGCGTTTGTCGTGCATGAATTGGTGCAGGCTTTTCATCGAGCCGGCGGCGCCGCTTTTCACCTCCACGGGGAGGATCACGCCGTGGAGTTCCAGCAGGTAGTCGATTTCACCCGGACGGCCGCCCTCGCGCCGCCAGTGAAACAATTGCCCGTCAAGGGTGAAGCTGCCGCTGAGTAGATGCAATTGTTGGGCGGCCATTTGTTCGCTCAGGCCGCCGCGGATGCCCGGGGCCAGGGATTCCCAGCGGGGGAAATGTCCGAGCGCGGGAGTGTTCCACAAGGCATGTGCCAGCCCAACATCCAGCAGGGCGGTCTTGCGCAGGCGCTCGTTTTGTTCGGCGGCGAGTGGCAGGCCATTGGCCGCCGTGTGCGTGATGAGCTTGCAGAGGCGTGCCGCCGCCAGCATTTCCAAGGAGCGGCGGGCGGGCTCCGGTTTAACCCCGTCACCCACGGCGCTATAGACGAATTTTTCACCCAGCGAGGCGACCACAGCCAGCAGGACCTGGCGCAGCACCCGGGTATCGATGCGCCCGGCGTATTTGGCAAAGTCGTCCTGATAGGTGTGCAACAGGTCGCGCTGGATGTCGCGGCAGGTCTTGGCGTCGGCCCCCTGCGCGTCGGCGGCCACCACTGCGGGCATGCCACCGACCATTTGATAGCGGTCGAACCATTCCCACGCCTTCTCATGAACGGCGCTGGAAATCGCCATTCCCGGCTGCCAGGTGCGCAGCCGCTCCAGCAGTTGGTCCTGGGCGTGGGCTGCCAGATACTCGGGGAATCCCAACGGCTCTACATACGCGTAATTCAGCCGGCCCACCGGCATGCTGTGTGAAAAATCCGCCAGCACGAATTCCAGCAGCGAGCCGGCGGCCACCACCGGCAGTTCCGGCATTTCCTCGGCAAACCAGCGCAGCCGCGCGAGCACTTCGGGTGCGGCCTGGATCTCATCGATGAACAACAATGAATCCGCAGGAGCCGCCCGATGATCCCTCAGCAATGCCAGATCGCCAAATACACGCCCGGGGTCGGCTGCTTGAAAGGCCTTGGCCAGCAGCGGGTCGCGCTCCAGGTTTACCTCCAGCAAGGCCAGCTTCCGCTCCCGCGCCAATTCCCGGACCAGCCAGGTTTTCCCGACCTGGCGTGCGCCCCGCAAGATCAATGGCTTCCGCCGCTCGTCCTTCTGCCAAGCCCGTAGGTCCTCAGACACCGCTCGTTTCATGGGTGAACAATGAAATAAACTGGTTGTTTAGCAAGTTAATTCAGAATAAAAACTGGTTGTTTCAGGCGTGAGCACTGTCGCCTGGAGGCCGGATGGGCCAGTATCGTCTCACCGTCTTCGCCCTTGGCAAGACGGTGTCCCAAGTGGACTCACAGCCGAAAGGCATTGGTGATGTTGTTTCCGAATCTGGAAACAACCTCGAAATCCCGTCGTCCCAAGGGGACTCACAGCCGACGCCTTCCCAAAATGGTATTTCTAGTGGTCAATGAAATCATTTCCGGATGATTTCATTCGATCAGGATACCTGTTGAGTCCGCCCGCCGCCTGTGCCATATTGTTTCCCCAATTCCCCACTATGAAAACACGCATCCTCATCGCCCTCATTGCCTCCATGCTCGTGGGACGGGCGGACAATAAACCGCAGGTTCCGGTGGTTGTCCCGGTCAAGGGCTGCGGCACTGCGACCACGTCAAAGTTTGGTAGCGGCTACATCACTCGAACGAGCGATGGACAAACTTACACCACATCCAAGTTCGGCGAGGGCACGATCACCCGCGACAACAAGGGGAACACCTGGACAACGAGCAAGTTCGGGAACGGAGCGATCACGCGGGGCCCGGACGGTCAGACGATCACGACGTCAAAGTTCGGCGACGGATACATCAATCGCGACAGCAGCGGCGGCACGACGACCACGTCCAAGTTTGGCAGCGGCACTATTTCGAGGGGCAGCGGAGGCGGGAGCGCGACGACCGCCCCATTCGGGAGCGGCTATATCACTAAAGGCTGCCCAACAGCGCCTACGGCCAACAAGCCGACGCCAAGCAACGTCATCATCCTGCCTGCGAAAAAATAGCAATCGGTCTCAGAGGGTGCCGCCTGCAGGACTTCATTCCCCGATGATTTTGACGAGCACCCGCTTGCGGCGTTTCCCATCAAACTCGTCGTCAAAAATCTGTTCCCATGGGCAAAAGTCCAGCTTCCCGCCGGTGACGGCCACCCGGCAACTTGCGCCACAGGATTGTGAGCTGCTGCCATCACACCAGGGCGTAGGCCGACAATAACCAATGGATTTCTGATAATTTCATAATAGGATGATTCAATTTGCTCAGGACATCACTCCGCCACTTGCGCAGCAACCTGGAAAAGACGTTCTCCATCGAGCAGATCGCCACCGCGTCCGGTGTGTCTGCCCGCACGCTCTACCATCTTTTCCGCAGCGAGTTGCGCTGCACGCCGGTGGATTTCCTCCAGCGGGAACAACTGGCCAAGGCGAAGTTGATGTTAGAATCCGGCGAGACGCGGATCAAGGAGTTGGTGCATGAATGCGGCTTTGGCACAGCCCGCACCATGAACCGGTTGTTCTTGCGGCACGAAGGATGCAGTCCGCGGACCTGGCGCGGGAGACTGTGAGGAAAGATAATTGGATTTGGATTCCATAGGACCCATAGGATCTAGAGGAAAGGCTTCGGACAAAATTCCGGGCTGCACATTTCCGGGATTTTGATCGCATCGGTAGCGGCCAGTGGCTGCCCTGTGGCCGCGAGGAATGCCAGAAAAGAACTTTCGTGATTTCGCGAATTCACGTGAGGTTTGTTCAATTCCCGTAAATCGCTGCCGCCGCAGAGCGGGGGTATTTGGGATTGGAGATTGGAGATTGGGGATTGGGGATTGAGAATTGAGAGGCTTCGCGCGTATGGCGCAAGGAGCGGCGGACACCGATCCGCCGAACGCCCATGGAACGATACTCACAGCTTGTGATGGACTTCACATGGCCCGCTTGCGGCACTCTATGAGTGTCGATGCGAATGAGGTGCCGTCTCGTTCGTGGCCACACAGCCTACTCTTCGGTTCGATGTTCGAAGTTGAATGTTCGAAGTATCCTTGAAGAAAGGCGAAATGATTGAGGCAACCCTTGCCATTCGTCGGGAAATTCCGGAGCCGCCGGACAACCTCGTCGAGTCGGTTCAAGTGAATAGTCCCAGCGGGATTCGATCAAACAAACTTGCATTGAGCATTGGCTCCGCGAGCGACGGGATCAACCGCCTTGAATGGTTAGAACACCCCTTTGGCTGGTCAGGCCATTGCGCCCTGCGAACCGGCACCTGGAAACTGCGCAATGGACAGTTGTTTGACTTGTCGAACGATATCTCCGAAAGCACAATCTGGCTGCGGATCAACCGGATCAATTGAGAATTATGGAACATCGGTGGCAGTAAATCCTGAAACTCTTCCCTCCCGGGGGAACCGTCCGGTAATCCACCAAGCATGAACCCGCAGACCACGAAATCCAGGCCAGCCAATTGATAACTGGCAATCCACAGCCTCTAACAAACCACCCAACACCAATCCAACCATGACCCCCATGCTCCAACCCTGGCCCGGCACGCTGACCGCCCGCGAACGCTTCAACCGGCAAATGCATTTCCAATCGTTTGACCGGACCTTCCACTGGGAGTTCGGATATTGGGATGAATGCTTCACTCAATGGCCGATGTTCCGCGACCATGGCATCCGCAGCAACCCCGAAGCCGAGAACTTCCTGGTCTTCGACCGGTTAGGCTTATGGGAATCCAACGTCTGGATGAACCCTGAATTTCCAAGCACCACCGTGGGCGAATCCGGCAACACCCGGATTGTCCAAAATGCCGACGGTCTCCTCGCGGAAGTCCCTGCTGACGGCCACGACACGATCCCGCACTTCCTCAAATCCAGCGTCGAGACGCCCGACGACTGGCAAAAAGTCAAGGATGAGCGCTTCCGCCGCGACGACCCCGCACGGCACATCGATCTAACCGCCGCGTGCCTGGCCCATCCGGCGCACCGCGACTATCCGTTAGGCATTTACTGCGGGTCGATGATCGGCAAGGTCCGGGACATGCTGATGTTCGAGGGACTGGCCTATGCCTGCGCTGACTATCCCGACATGGTCGAGGACATGGTGGAATCCTGTTGCCTGATGGTCGAGGACTGCCTCGACCAGGTGCTGCCCGCCATCGATTTTGATTTCGCCTGGGGTTGGGAGGATATTTGTTTCAAGAACGGTCCAATCGTCACGCCGGGGTTCTTCCGCAGCGTAGTCGTGCCGCGCTATCAGCGGATCCAACAAAAACTCACCAAGGCCGGAATCGACGTCCGATTCACCGATTGCGACGGCGACCTGCGGCCGATTCTCCCTGATTTGTTAGAATGCGGGATCAACTGCCTGTTTCCCCACGAGGTCAACGGGTCCGGTCATCCGGTGGAGTTGCTCGACCGCTATCCGGGCGAACTCCGGATCATGGGTGGCTTCGACAAGATGGCGCTGGGGGCCGGGCGTGAGGCGATCCGCCGCTACATGGATTCGATCTCGCCGTGGGTGGAACGCGGCGGGTTCATCCCGTTCTGCGACCACCGCTGCCCGCCCAACGTCAACCCCGATGACTATCTCTATTACCTCGACCTGAAACAACGGATGTTCGGCATTGATCGGATGCATCCAAACCCACAGGCCGGAACTTGATCCAACAGGTTGTTACCGCACCGATGACCCCGCCAAACAACAGGAATGGAACCATCTCTTTATCAAACAATGGGAGGAAGTGCTGACTCTATGCGGCCCGGACCTCGTCAATGAAATCTGGCTCGATGGCGGATGTGTCATCGACATCAATCAGGTCGCCACTTCGCCCGACCTGCGATTCTCTCTCTAACAATGGCTGCCAAAAGAATCCAAGGCAGGAATCAGGCTTGCGGATTACACGGTCGGCCTCGCCAATCTTTTGTCAAGATTTGCACTACTGATCCCATTTTTGGGCTGAAAAGCACCTGGCATTACCGCCGGATCACTTGACAATGAACGTGAGCTTGCTGGCAGTGCGAATGAAAAGCCCGCGGTTGGCCACCGCGATGGTGGCGCAGGCGGGGCCGTCGCCAAAGTCCGCACGCGTGAGGACTTTGGCATGCAAACCGGCGGCTACCATCACAACTTCGCCGTCTTCACTCATGATGAAAATCTTGCCATCGGCACCGGTGGGTGAACCCCGCCAGGCCCCGCCCTTGGCGATTTGGCAGCGGCCGGATTCTTTGCCCGTGGCGGGATCAATGACTAGCAGGAAGATGCCCGGACTGCTTTGGGTGCTGCGGCTCCAGGGATCGTTCTTATCGCTTTGCAGCACATAGATCATCCCCTGATAGAACAGCGGGGTTCCCGAGTCGCTGGTGCGTTCGTCATAGGTCCATGTTAGATCCTCGGGCTTGAGCAGTCCATTGCCACCACCGCGCAGCGCGAACATCGGACCGCCGCGCGGGGTGAGCGCCACAATCCGCTCGCCGCAGACCACCGGCGAGGGAATCAAACGCCAGATTTTATCGCGTCGGGGATTATAATCGTAACGCCAGAATTCGTCGCCGGTGGCCGGATCGTGGCCGCTGAGGCAATCTCCGCCCTGGATCAACAACTCGTTGCGAAGCGGGTTTTCATACGCCACCGCGGTGGTGTATGATTCGCAGGATTCGTCAATCGCCGGAGATTTCCGCACGTGACGCCATAACTCCTTGCCTGATAGAAAATCGATAGCGAGGACCAGCGAATCGAGCGGTTGGTCGGTGCCGACAGTGCCAGAATAAGGTTTGGAACGGCGCAGAATCTGCACGTACAGAACACCATGCCATAGCAGCGGACTCGAACTGTAACCGAACTTGGTACACAAATTGCCGTGCTCCTTCACCAAATTGAGCGACCACAACAGCTTGCCGTCCAGATCGAGCGCGGCCAGATCACCACTGCCAAACAAAAAGCCGACCTGCTTGCCATCGGTAATCGGCGAGGGGGTGGCCCCGTTGTTTTGTGGGGCTTTGATTTCGTCTCCCAGGCGCTGCTGCCAGAGGATTTTGCCATCCCGTGCATTCAGGCACAACGCGAGCAGGCCATGGCTGGCGGGGTCTGTAGAGGTGACAAACACCCGGTCCTTCCATACCACCGGGGTGGCGTAACTGGCACCCGGCAGGGTGGTCACCCATTTCGCCAGCGCGGGATCACAGGAATCCGGCAGCCCGGTTTCCGTGCTCGATCCATTCGACGACGGGCCGCGCCATTGCGGCCAATTCTCCGCCGCTGCCAGCATCGGCGCTAACAGAATCGCCAGCCACAGCGCGGCGCGTCGCGGCGGAAGATGGCCCGGAAACGGTTGTTTCATGGGGTGAATCTTTGCCAAAGTCTGAATAGGAAACTCGCTCCAGTGATTGTTTGACACAAGGGATTGCTAGATTCTCTGGCAGTTCACTACAAGTTGAATCATCGATAACTATGGTACCCAGCGGAATTTTACTCAAAGCCGCTCCGACGCACATACGAAGCCATCTCAATGGCTGTTTTTTTGCAGGCAGGATGATATGACGTTTCTCGGGGTGTTCGGAATCCACCGCATGTATCTCGGCAAAATCGGCACCGGCATTTGGTGGCTATTTACCGGTGGTCTCTTCGGGATCGGCTGGCTCTATGATTTTTGCACGCTCAATGAGCAGGTCAATGCGCAGAATCAAAGAGCTGGGAGTTAACCTCCATATCTGATTTGCTTGCCAGAGACCGGAAGATGCCTTCGCGTCGCTGACGTTGCGCACCTTACATTCGGCATTGACGGGTTTTCCATCGACGTTGAGTATGCATGGGGCGGAATCCACCGAGCCATTACCATCGTAAATCACGCGCGCCCAAAATGTGTTAGGCCCGCGCGGCAACGGGCCATCATAGCTCAGCGGTTCGCCTTTGCTTTCCGCTAGACGCAGTGAGCCGAGAAACAGCGATATCTGATTCACGGTGTGTCCTTGCGGCTTGATCTGCACGGCGACATGTCCTGTGCCATCACCGGGGGATTGACCTTTCACCGTGACAGAGGGAAACGCGCCCTCATCCACAACCCGCAGTGCCTCTAATGGAATCGCCTGCCGGGCGAACCCGGGGCCTTCCCACTCGATGCTGAAATTTCTGGCTGATAGTGCGTCATAGACATGCGTGACCGCTAGGGGATGATCTCCCTTGGCAAGCGCGATCACCGTAGCTTTCTCAGTTGTGCCATGCTGGCCGTCCCATACCAGCACGTCACTGCCATCCAATTGAAAGCGATAGCCCCCATCGATCTGTGCCCGGAAAATGTAGAGTCCGTCGCTGGGCACGCGCAGCAGTCCTTTAAAGCTGATCGCATAGCCGTGGTCGCGGTTCTCCCGGACGCTGAGATCAAAACCGCGCGCGAGACCGCGGCGGGCGAGCTTGCCCTGTCCGATTTCCTCCAGGTTCAACCAATAGTGCTGCTCGTTCGGCTTCTGCAGCGGTGGATTGAAGTAATTGATTTGCCGCTGGGTATCTTTGTGAAACAACTCGAAGGCCAATGCCGATATGCTTGGCACACTCACTAAACGCGTAGCGGCGGCTTTCATCGTGGCCGCTTGCACTACGACCGGAGACGCGGCCTGATCAAAAATATCCGTCACCGTCAACCGCACCGTGGCTGGATGCACCTCAGCAGTCACTAACATGTCGCGCAGCGTCGGCATCCGCATGACTTTTACCACTTTCGGCGTGCCGTCGCAGCGAGGGTTGTCAAAGACCTCGACCTGATAGGAAAATGCCGGCGAGGCGCTAGTCGGAATGTCCCACGACACTGCAATTTGTTTGCCAAATGCAACGGCCCGCACATTGGCCACGCTGGGTTTGTCGAGCACCGGCAGATCCGGCTGCTTCGTCGTGAATGCATACTTCTGGTCGCCAGAGAGTGGTTTCCCAGTGAGTGGCTGCGGCAATAAGTCCGGCCGCTGCGCATACTCGATGGCCGCGTATTCGTGCTCACCTTCGGGGAGCGTGTTGACGATGACATACTGGGTTTTGTCGATCGCGATCGTATCCGACTTCCCCCAGTGCCCGTCTTTGCGGTAGTATCCGAAACGGCGGTGCAGCGAGCGTACCGCCTTCTCGCTCGACAGTGGCTCGATGAAGCCGCAGTTCCCGGTGAACGACGTGGCCGCGATCGGGAGCCGCGCCATCCCGATGAGATGCCACTGGCCGCTCGAGTGGTCTTTGATCCAGCGCGCGACATAGGCTTGACCTCCACCATACACGGGTTGCCAGACACGCGCGAGCATTGTATACCAACGCTGGCATTGAACGAATGGCCAGACCTCGCTGGCCAAGGTGCCGCTGCTGCCTTCGCCGCCATAGTCGTTCCTGATGAACAAATTCGGCGCAACATCCGTGAAACGCACCGGTGTTCCAACCGCGTCACTTCCCCAGAAGGTCCAGACTGAATTCGGCCGAAATGAGTTTTGACTCGCCTCATCGGAATTCGGCTTCTGGCCAGGACCGTCGGCTAGGGAACTCACAAAACCCGCGTAAAAACTGAGGTTGTTAGGCTTGGGGTTGAAGCCTGAATTCCAATTTGCGTAGTAGGTCCCCGATGGCCATCAAGGCCAACGAAGGTCCATCATGATGATGTCCGAACCATCTTCGATGTTCTCAGTATACCAAGTGGCATTCGCAGCTGAACCTGCAAGCAACACGGCGAGTCCGAGTGCCGCCGCGACCCGCCGCCAGATCATCAACCCCCACGCGCGGCTCGGTGTTGAAGCTGATAGCTGACCGGCTTTCATGCGAACCGCCCGCCCGCCTCGAGTAGTGGATAAGGGCGTCGTCTCGGGGGCATTTATGTCCATGGACATGATCTGATAAGTCACTCTAACGATATCAAACAAATACACTACGTGAGTTGTCCGATCCATGATGCCTCTTGATCATCTTTGTCTATCCGCATTCATCTGCCTCGTTATCATGGGTAGAGTGCTCGGCTATGTGCCTTTGGCCATCTCCACTTCGTTCCGGTTCGCTTTTGAATGCGGAGCACCGGGCAGGATGCCCGGGCCACGTGGCGCGGCCACCCGGCCCGCCGTCTCTGAAGTTTGTGGCGCGGGCATCTTGCCCGCCGCCTCT